>JBFWJK010000181.1:0-6221 GCA_050253255.1 Desulfobacteraceae bacterium
CAGTGCAAAATCAAATGAGTTGTCTTTGAAAGGTATTTTTTCTCCTCTGGCACACACAGTTTTTACTCCGTTTTTTGAAACATTTTCAAACATTTCCCTTACAGGATCTATTCCGTATTTTATATTCAGTGGAATGGCGAACTTTCCTGTTCCGACTCCTGATTCAAAGCCTTTGCCAGATTTCGGTACAAATTTTTTTAAAGCCTCAAGTTCTGTTTCATAAAGCATATGATTGTCTTCAAACCATTTATCATATCTTTCATGATTTTTTTTAAAAGCCTGTTCGCCTGCCATAATTTTATTCCTCTTTTTTAAGTCCCCTTTCAATTTCCAAAGCTATTTTTTCAGCTTCCGATCCGGGATTTTCTGCATTTTTAACGGGCCTTCCAACAACAATATAATCAGCTCCGTTTTTTACTGCTGTAAAAGGATCTGCTGTTCTTGTCTGATCATCATTCAGGTTATGAGACATTCTTATCCCGGGGGTTACAGCAAGAAAATCAGGTCCAAAGTCTTTTTTGACAAAAGATGCTTCAAGGGGAGAACAGATAACTCCTCTGCACCCGGACAAAAAAGCAAGTTCAGCTCTTTTTTTCACAAGCTCCAAAGGGCTTTTAACATAAACATTTTCCAACCCCTGTTCATTTAAGTCAGACTCACCAAGGGAAGTAAGAACCGTTACCCCTAAAATATCAACTTTGCCATCAGCTCCTTTTACAGCGGCTTCAAGTGTTTTTCTGTCCTGTGCATGGACTGTAAGAAAACGGACATTAAAACCGCTTACTATTCTTACGCTTCTCTCAATAGTTTTTGGAATATCTAAAAGCTTTAAGTCAAGGAAAATTTCATTATCAGTATTTTTATTGATATAATCAATTACAGTTTTTCCTTCCTTAATAAAAAGCTCTAAGCCGATCTTAAAAATTCCGATTTTATTTTTCAATCCGTCAATAAAAGGCTTTGCATCATCAAAAGAGGGAAAATCAAGTGCAAATATAATTTTATTTTTTGATTCCATAAATTCTCCTTAAAGGCTGTAAATCATAAGTTTTTCATTAATATTTTTCCATGAGGGGATATTTAATTCATGTATTAATCTGTATTTTTCAAGCTCATTAAAAAAGCTTTCATCTGCACTTGACCTGGGATCTCCAATATAGATAAGAGTTTTTCCTCCTGCATTTTTATATTTTACAAAAGCATTAAAAGCCATTTTTGAATCAGGAGGAGGCCAGCAGAGAAAAAGAGAAGAGTCAAAATAGGCTGAAACAACATCTTCATTTCCCTTTAAAACATTTATCCAGGTATCGTCAAACCATGGATTTTGAGACATGAAATCATAGGGGTCTGCTTCATCTGGTGAAAAAAGGTCAAAAACTTCTATCTCTGTTTTTAACTGCCTGAGACACCAGGCATAATACCCTGTACCAGCTCCAAGTTCTATTATCGGAGAAAATTTTTTTATAATATCTGTTACAAATGGAAGAGGAATTGAAAAGCAGTACTTTGTCACAAGCTCACTTCTTTTTTTCATTAAAATATTTCTTTTAAAGTTTTCATCTTCTTTAGAAAAAACAATTTTTCTTAAATCATCCAGATAAGGATTTTTTATTTCTGATTTAAAATCAGAGAAATTTTCATTTATATAATCATATATGTCTTTTGAATAATTTTTAAATTCCATTTTTATAAAACCTGTCCCACAAAAAATTTTAAAAAATCAATATTTTTTACTTGATTTTTGCTAACTTTTTAACATATTCTTAACAAAACTTAGCAACTTTAACATGCGGAGGGTCTATGACAGCAGAAACAAGCAATACAGCTCAGGGAGAACAGACAGAGTCACAGAAGTCAGAGCCTATAAGAAGCACAAAAGACATAATGGAAATCAAAAAGCTTCTTATAGACAACCCAAGAAACTCCACTCTGTTTACCCTTGGAATCAACACAACCCTTATGCCCAATGAACTTTTACACCTTCAGGTAAGCCAGGTAAAAGATCTTAAGGAAAATTCAGTCCTTATAATAACCTCGGATTCCGGAAAACCAAAAGAAATAACAATCAACCGCATATCATACAGATCCATAAAAGGTCTTCTTGAATCTGAAAAATACGAAGACGATGATTATCTTTTCAAATCCCAGCGCGGAAAACTCATTGTCCCTTCCCTTCACAGACTTGTAAACAAATGGTGTGATGCCATAGGCCTGAGCGGGAACTATGGTTCCCACACTCTCAGAAAAACATGGGGATACCACCAGTACCACACATTCGGCACTGATCTTTCAAAACTAGTCAAAGCCTTCAATCACAGTTCCCAGAACCAGACAAGGGATTATCTATGCCTAGAGGAAAAAAACGATTTTAATTTTTATCTGAATGAACTCTAAAACCTTCAGGCCGGCTCAAAAAGCCGGCTTTTTTATTTGAGACATCAAAAAAACTGTCTTAATCAGTTTCTGAACAAAGAAACATCAATATCAAGCCTTTTTATTATTTTCTGGACAGAGACCCTTTCAAGTCCGCTGAGCCTTGACACCTGAGAAATATTTCCTGCTGTTTTCTCCAGAAGATTTGTCAAATATTTTCTTGAGAATGAATCAACAACCTCTTTTTTGGCATCCTTGTATTTTTTATGGCTGCTGTCCTTATCTTCTGCATCAGTGTCAGTATTTCCTTCAACAATATTAATCAGTCTTGAATCAATAATGTTTCCTCCTGAAAAGACAGCAAGCCTTCTCATGAAATTCTGAAGCTCTCTTACATTGCCGTACCATGGCATTGAAGAAATTTTGTTCATTGCTTCATAATCTATCTCGATTTTTTCCATTCCAAGTTCTTTGGAGGTCTGGTCCAGAAAATATTTTGCAAGAAAAGGGATATCCTCCTTTCTCTTTCTTAAAGGAGGTATTTCAAGAGACAGGACATTCAGCCTGTAATAAAGATCTTCCCTGAATTTACCCTTTTGAATAAGCTCTTCAAGATTTTGATTTGTAAGAGCAATTATTCTTACATCAACTTTTTTTGAATCACTGCTTCCAAGAGGCTTAACCTCCTTGTCCTGAAGAAATTTCAGCAGTTTCACCTGAGTTGAATGTGAAATATCACCTATTTCATCAAGAATTATGGTCCCTTTATCAGATGCCTGAAAAATCCCTCTTCTGTTTTTTTCAGCCCCGGTAAAAGCTCCTTTTATATGTCCGAAAAGTTCACTTTCAAGAAGCTGTTCAGGAATTGCAGTACAGTTGATTGAATTTAAAATACTGTCCCTTCTTTTGGACATTCTGTGAATTTCCCTTGCTATATACTCTTTTCCGCTTCCTGACTCCCCTGTTATAAGAACTGTATATTCCGCAGATGCAACTGCTTTTGCCTTTTCCTTTAAAACCTTCATTGCATTGCTTGCAGACGGTGAATATTTATCTTCATCATAAAATTCCACAAGATTTTTAAGCTTCCTGTTTTCGCAGGAAAGCCTGTAGTGCTCAAAGGCCTTTTCAACAGCATGAAAAAGCTCTTCCCTTTCCACAGGTTTGGATATGAAATCCCAGGCTCCTTTTTTCAAAGCCTCAACAGCAGATTCAACAGTAGCATAGCCTGTAAGCATAATGACGCAGATATCCGGATTAATTTCCACAACACTTTCAAGCAGTTCCATCCCCGACATTTCAGGCATTCTCAGATCTGAAATAAGAATACCGACGTCCTTTTCCTCAAGCAGTTTCAAAACATCCTGCCCCGAACTGACACCCTTTACTTCAAAATCCCTGAATTTAGATTCAAGAGTTCTCACAATCCCGTTCAAAAAATCGGGATCATCATCTGCAGCAACGATCAGAGGCAAATCAGCCATTCAATTCTCCTTTCTCATCAGAATAAGGAAAATAAAGCCTGAAAACAGTTCTGTCATCTGAAAAAGCCTCTATTCTTCCTCCCAGTTCACTCATAAAACCGTACACAACAGAAAGTCCGAGTCCTGTTCCTTTTCCCACCTCCTTTGTGGTGAAGAAAGGATCAAAAATATTTTCCATGACTTCCTGATTTATGCCTTCACCTTCATCGCTTATTTCAAGAAGCGCCTCATTTTCAAGACCAAAAGTTCTAATTGTCACATGCCCGCCTTCATCCCCTGAAGCATCAAACGCATTCAAGACAATATTTGTAACTATCTGATCCAGAACCGATGGAATACATCTGATTGGAGCAATATCTGCTTCAGGAAAAAACTCCAGATTAATTTTTCTTGCAGAAGCCTGAAAACTCAGAATTTCAATACTCTGAAAAATCCCTTCGTTCAGCAAGGTCTTCCCTTTTGTGATATCTCTTGCCCTGGAAAAACTGAGAAGATTTAAAACAATCTTTTGAACCTTTTTTGTCTGATCTATTATGACCTTTAAATCAGAGATGTTTTTTTCCTCCTTAAGAGAATCTGACAAAAGATCTGCATAGCATCTTATAACTCCAAGAGGATTATTGATTTCATGGGCTATGCCGGCCGCCATCTTCCCTATGGAACTGAGTCTTTCTGCCTGTCTTATCTCTTCAAGAAGTTTTTTTTCAGTGGTTATGTCCCTTGCATACATGACCATTCTGAGGTCTCGCTTCTCATGTCTTGGAAGAGGATAAAGAAAGGCTCTGAAAAACCGGCCTTTTTTTGTTTCTATTTCTGTAACTGCCGGTTCATTTTCAAAATCAATATTTTGAGTCACTCTTGAACTGTTTTTTACAAGAGATTTAAGATCTGTTGTTCCGTGGTTTTCAAACAAAACCTCACTCCCCTTATTCCCGAATATTACCCTAAGCTCCCTGTCAGTTAAAAGAAGAGGGTCTGTAATGCCTTCAAAAACAGATTCAAGAAGCTCATTTTGATATTTCATTTCAGAAACAGCATGTATATTTTCAAGTGAACTCCCAAGCTGAAGCCCCAGTGATAAAAGAACTGCATCGTCAAAATCCTGTTTTTCAATTTTTCTATCAAAACAGATGCATAAAACCCCCCAGTGACTTTCATGGGATGAAACAGGAATATAAATTCTGTTATCCCTGAAAAGTACTGCCGCATCCCATAAAATATTTTTTATATCCGAATCAAGCTTTTCAACACTGAGTTCTTCGTGCCACGCATAATATTTCTCAGATACAACAGTACAGTAATATACAACCTGATGGGCCTCATATCTCAGACCTATGCTTTCCAAAGCATCCCTTATTACAGTTTCCGGGTCAAAGGTGTCTGTAAACCTTGTAATAAGTTTTGAAAAAAGACCCAGATCGTTTAAATGCTTTTTTGCAGCAAGCTCCAGCTCCTTTGTTCTTTCACTGATTTTTTCCTCGAGAGTTATACTGTGGATCTCAAGCTTCCTGTTGGCATCGAAAAGAGCTGCTGCAAGCTCGTCTATTCCCTCTACAAGGCCTTCTATCTCATCTTTTTTTTCTATTTTTTCAATTATCTTTTTTTCCTTTTCACCGGAAAATCTGACTTCAAAAACCTGTCCGAGTTTTTTCAGGTTTGTCATTACAAGTCTGTCAAAAAAAAGGCCGATAATGCAGGAAAAAATAAGAAGCCACAAAAAATAGAAACTCAGGTACTGCAAAGTTATATCCTTTACAGGATCTTTTATCATCTGTACCGGAAAACCTGCCACAACTGCACCTGCTATTTCATTTTCGGTATGGAAAAACCCCTTTTTGTCGCCATACCTTTCAATCAGGGCTTTTGGAGCATTTTCAGGACTTCCGTGACAGGGCATGCATGACTCAGTAAACCTGACAGGCCTTGATACGAGATGATACTTAACCCCCCTGAAAACAGAATCTTCCTCATGGAAATCAAGATCTTCATTTTCTCTGAACTTGGAAATTATTTTCTGCTCAAATTCTGTCGGCTCATAAGAAGGGTTTCTGGCATTTACTGCCACCCGTCTGTAATAAATTTTTTCTTCTCCTTCACTTTCAAGCCGTTCCATGACTTTTCTTGAAATATAGGAAGATGACATTGCCTTGAGAATAAAATCATTTTCATCCACAAGTTCATACATTTGAGGCCTTAAGTCAGTCTGCACATACTCCTGAACAGAATTTGCCTGTGCCAGAAGCATTTTGGATCTCTGACTTATTTCTTTTTGCATGACAGAATTAAAGTGATGAAAAATAATTATAAAAAGAAATACGCCAAGCACAAATGCAGACATTACAAGACCTGCTATAAATTTAAGCC
>JBFWJK010000182.1:0-6171 GCA_050253255.1 Desulfobacteraceae bacterium
TATGCAGAGAGTTGTGGGAAAAATTCAGGGTGCAAGCGTAAATATTGCAGCCTATGAAAAGAAAAAGCAGATTCTTTGCGATGGACTAAGGGAAGCAGGATATGATTTTGTTGAACCCCAGGGTGCTTTTTATCTTTTCCCTAAATCTCCCATAGCAGACGATGTGGAGTTTGTTAAAATTCTTCAGGAAGAAAAAGTTCTTGCAGTTCCTGGTTCTGGTTTTGGAGTTCCAGGACATTTCAGACTTTCATTTTGTGTTGCAGATTCTGTAATTGAAAATTCAATTAAAGGATTTAAAGCTGCAATGGATAAGTGCAAAGGCTGATTTTTTCTGTGATTAATAATTAGTTTTTCAATTAAAATATCTGCCGTTTTCTGCGGCAGATATTTTTTTTGTTAAGTTTATATCAAAAAACTAAAGCACAGAGTCTGCCATTTTTATTGCGTCAAGGTAAAAAACGCCCAGGCTGATGAGGTTGTTTTTATCCATATTTTTTATTTGTCCCCAGTCTCCTGACTCAATGCATGAAATAAGGCTCAAAATACTGTTTATTACCTTATTCCGGCCTGTGAGAGCTTCGCTTATTTTAGATGAAAACGAAATCTCCTTGATAATATCAGCCATTTTTTTATCCAGCATAGCTTCAATAAGAGAAAAAAGTCCTATTGTAAAAAGTTCATCCTGTTTAAATCCTGAATCAATTTTTGCACCTATAAGCTCGCACATTCTTGCCCTTAATACAGAGTTTCTTAAAAGCTCATTCGGTTTATTATCTGAAAGCCCTGCTGCTGCGATAAGGCTTATGTATTTTTTCAGTTCGTCTATTCCAAGAAATGTCATTGCGTCTTTTATTGTATCTATTTTGCATGGTCTGCTGAAATATGATGAATTTATGAATTTAAGCAGCTTGTAGGATATGGAAATATCTTTTTTAATAATTTTTAGAATTTTACCAGAGTCAGGATCTCCTGCAGATATTTCTTTTACAAGGCTTATAAGAGCCAGTTTCTGTGAAGGAATTTCTTTGTTGGAAATTATTTCGGGTTTTGCAAAAAAATACCCCTGGAAAAGAGAGAAACCAAGCTTTTTTGCATTTTCAAAAACTTCATAGGTTTCTACCTTTTCTGCAAGAAAAACTGTTTTTCTGTATTTTTTTCTGAGATTTTTTACAAGATCACCAATCTCTTCAAGAGGTGTTGCAATGAGATCGAATTTAATTATATCTGCAAGACTGATCAGCGGCTCGTAATCACTGCTGAAAACAAAATCATCGAGAGCAATTTTATAGCCTCTGCTTTTAAAATCAGATAAAGCCTCAACAATCCCTTTTTCAGGAGAGATATCTTCAAGAACCTCGACTATAAGGTTCTGTTCCGGAAAAGCAAGGGGAGTCTTGTTCAGAATATGTTCCCTTGTAAAATTTACCAGAGCATTCCTGTTTGAGGTGATCTCGTTGAACCCAAAGGAAAAAAAGCTGTTTGAAAGGACTTTTGATGTAGCCAGATTTCCGTCTGTCTGGGGAAAAGAATTTTTAAACCCGTCTCTGAAAAGAAGCTCGTATCCGAAAGTGTTTTTGTTCTTGTTGAATACAGGCTGCCTTGCAATAAAAACTTCCATAAGATTTTCCAACTTATGAGTTTCAGCTGAATTCTGCACGAAATTAATGATTAAAAAATAATGAAGTGAGTTTTTTTAAAAGGTTACAGACAAACACGAATCCGGTCAATTAAAATAATCTGAACCCGGAAAACTTCTCTCACTTACTTTAAAGCCGCTGATTTAAAATACCGATATTAATTTTAAAGTCTGGAGGAGTTATGGACGTTTTAAATATTTACACAATTACTGCGGTTTCGGTTTTAGACGTTTTTTTAATAGGATGTGCCTGTGCCTTCTGCCCCTGCTTTAAAAAAAAGTTTAAAATTATATATCTTTCAATCCTTCTTTGCCTGATAAATTTCTTCTTTTTTTCATCTGGAAGCTTAATAAATATATCTTATTACAGCGGCAGTTTTGTTAAAAGCTCGTCTGTTGGGCATTTTTTTATTTTATTTGTGGTTTTGAAATTTTTTTATGACCGGATTTTTAAAAACACCAGAAAAAACAACACACTTAAACTTTCTCTAATTGTTTTGTTTTTGTCGGGAATTGACTGCTTTTTTGCGGGCGTTGCCTCAGCAGGAAAAAATTTTCCGGGTCTTTCCGGCCTTATTGTTTTTTTAAGTTTTGGTTTTACAATTTCAGGATTTTATGGTTCAAGATTGTTAATTGTTGCAAAACAGATGCTTGCAGAAAAGCTGATTTAACATATTAAATATTTGAGTAAAAAATGATTTTTGAATCAATATCTCTGTCCTTTGCCCTTGCAATGGATGCTTTTGCTGTTTCAGTTTCATCAGGAATTAAAATCGATAAGGTCGGGAAAAGGGAAATATTCAGAATTTCCTGGCATTTCGGTCTTTTTCAGTTTTTGTTTTTTGTATGCGGATATCTTGCAGGCAGTTCTGTATACAGGTTTGTAAATTCAGTGGCAAACCCTCTTGCATCTCTGATTCTTTTGGTTATAGGCCTTCATATGATTTACGAAGGTATAAAAAATGATGAAGACTCCTTCAGGAGCAATCCTTCAAAAGGAAAAACCCTTGTTTTTCTTTCTGTTGCAACAAGCATAGATGCTCTTGCCGCAGGCTTTGGAATGTCAATTCTCGAGTCAGATATATTTTTCACTTCATTTTGTGTATTTGCAATAACATTCATTTTATGCGCAGCAGGAACAATCCTTGGTGACAGGCTTTCAAAAGCCTCGCTGTTAAGGAGCTTTTCGGGAACTGCTGGCGGAATTATTCTCACTCTTCTTTCCATCAAGTTTTTTTTTGGTTCATGACCTTCATGTTGAAAAAAAAATTCCTCCAATATAAGATATTAATGTAATTTATAATTTTTTGAACAATGCTCCGATTTTAAAAAAAGGAGGTCAGGCATGAGTGATAAAATTTACAGGGCCGATCTGTCAAAAATGGAGGCATGGATCGAAGATGTCCCTGAAACATGGAATTCACTTGGAGGAAGAGGACTTACTTCTGCTGTTGTGGCTTCAGAGGTTGAACCTTTGTGTCATCCTCTTGGAAAAAACAACAAGCTTGTTTTTGCGCCGGGATTATTGTCCGGAACTTCAGCCGCAAATACAGGAAGGCTTTCTGCAGGAGGAAAAAGTCCCTTAACAAAAGGAATAAAGGAAAGTAATTCAGGGGGAACCTCGGCCCAGCTTTTTGCAAGGGCAGGAATTAAAGCTCTTATAATTGAAGGACTTCCTGAAAATAAAGATGAATTTTACGGAATAAGAATAAAAAAAGACAGCATAGAAATAGAAAAAACAAATCTATGGGGAAAAGGAAATTTTGAAACAATAGAAGCCCTTTCAAAGGGAAATGAAAAATGCGGCGTTATTTCAATTGGAGTAGCTGGAGAAATGAAAATGGCTGCTGCAAACATTTCAGTAAAAGATCCCCAGGGGAAAATCAGAAGTCTTGGAAGAGGCGGTCTTGGAGCTGTAATGGGTTCAAAGCAGGTAAAATATATTGTTGTTGAACCATCGGAAAATGATCATGTCCATATAGAAGATCCTGAAAAATTTAAAGAGGCTGCCAGAAAATTTGCAAAAGCACTGATTGACCATCCTGTCAGCGGCCAGGGGCTTCCAACTTACGGCACAAATATTTTAACCAATGTGTTGCATGAAGCAGGAGGACTTCCCACAAGAAACTTCAGCACCGGAAATTTTGAGGGGCATGACAAAATTTCAGGGGAAACCATGCACGATCTTATCGAGGAAAGAGGAGGTAAGGTAAAGCACGGATGTCATGCAGGATGCGTTATTCAGTGTTCACAGGTTTATAATGACAAGGACGGAAACTATCTTACTTCAGGATTTGAATATGAAACAATCTGGGCAACCGGAGCAAACTGCGGAATAAGCGATCTTGACAGTCTTGCATATGCTGACAATTTGATGGATGATATAGGAATTGATACCATTGAAACAGGAGCTGCGGTTGCTGTTGCAATGGAAGCCGGAGTTCTTGAGTTCGGAGATTCAAAAGGCTTTGTAAAGATTGTTGAACAGGATATAAAAAACGGAACTCCCCTTGGAAGAATTATTGGTGCGGGAGCAGAAGTTACAGGCAAGGTTTTTGGAGTTACAAGGGTTCCTGTGGTAAAAGGCCAGGCTCTTCCTGCATATGATCCAAGAGCTGTAAAAGGTATTGGAATAACCTATGCAACCTCTCCGATGGGGGCAGACCATACAGCAGGTTATTCTGTAACCTCAAACATTTTAAGTGTCGGCGGACTTGTCGATCCTCTTAAAAAAGAAGGCCAGATAGAGCTTTCAAGAAATCTTCAGATAGCAACAGCGTCACTTGATACCGCAGGACTTTGCATTTTTACAGCCTTTGCAATTCTCGACAATGCAGAAGCAATGGAAGCAATTGTTGATATGCTGAATGCCAGATCCGGTTCATCAATTACAGGTGATGATGTAATGAGCCTTGGAGCATCTGTTTTAAAAATGGAAAGGGAATTCAACAAAAGGGCAGGATTTAATGAAAAAGATGACAGGCTGCCGGAATTTTTCTCTCTTGAAAAATGTCCTCCCCATAACGTTATCTGGGATTTTACCGACGAAGAAATAGACTCTTTCTGGAATTTTTGAAAAAATGAAAATAAGAGTCAGGCTTTTTGCTCAGTTCAGAAAAAACAGATTTAAGGAAAAGGAAATGGAGGTGTCAACAGGCACCTCTGTTTCTGATATTTTGAAGCTTCTTGAAATAGATGAAAAAGAAGCCGGAATAATTTTTGTAAACGGAAGGCATTTTGAAAACAGGCCAAAGATTGAGGACGGCGATAATGTTTCAATTTTCCCTGTGGTTGGAGGAGGCTGATTTATTAAGGATTTTATCCCCCCGAAATATCGGAAAAACGATTTGTCGGTGCAGGAACAAGAAAAGCTTTTTAACTCATTTGTTATAATAGCAGGGTGCGGAGCTTTGGGACAAGCCTATGCCCAGAGTTTTGCAAGACTTGGGACAGGAAATATCTTTATTTATGACCCTGATGTTTTTGAGGAAACAAATTTCAACCGTCAGATTTTTTCCACCAGTTCCAATATCGGTCTTTCAAAGGCAGAAGAGACAAAAAAAGCTCTTGAAAAAATAAATCCCGATTTAAATTATCATATTTTTAAAAACCATATTGAGGATGACAGTTTTTTATTGTCATTGAAAAACTCCTGCATTGCAGTTGATGCCTTAGACAACTTCAAATCAAGAATTTACCTGGAAAAAGCCTGCAAAGAGCTTAACAAACCTTTGCTTCATTCAGCAATAAACGGTCATACAGGTCAGATGAGGCTTATTTTTCCCGGAGATGATTTTTTGAAAAAAAATTATTCAAAAATAGAAAATAAAAATATTGAAACAAAAAATTATTTTTCGTCAGTTATGATGATTTGCAGTTTTGTATCATTTCAGGTTTTAAATTTTTTACTTGGCAGAAAAGAAAAAATAAGAAAAGGCCTTGTTTTTTTTGATCTGGAAAACTTTGATTTTTTTGAAGAAGAGATTTGATATGGCAAAAAAAGATTTAACAGCAGGTTTTTTTGGTGATTCAATTTTTTACGGTTATCAGACAGATTATGAGTCAAGGTGTTTCAGGGTTTTTGAAAAAAAGTCAGGCATAAGTCCTGTTTTCATGGGACGTGAAAACCCCCTTGGGTTTCCAGGAGCCGGTATTTATGACCTGATAAAGCTATCTGATTCTCTTTTTAATGTTTATCATCCAGACATTTTGTTTTTATGCATAGGAGCAAATCATTTTGATGGAGACGGAATTTTAAGATACCCCTATTCAATAAGTGAATCCAAATTTTTTGAGCAGTATTTTATTCTTTTTGAAAAACTGAAAAAAAAGGGACTGAATGTTATATGGTGCGGTTTTCCACCATTTGAGCAGGACGGCATAAATCAGGAAAGAGCTTTGTATCTGAGTGAAAAAATTTCTGAAATTGCGCAAAAATTTGATTATGACTCATCTTTTTTTATTGAAAGCCTTATAAAACAGCCTGATTTTGATGCTCTGGGCGGAATTTATTACAATAATCTTGCAATTGATAT
>JBFWJK010000183.1:0-6135 GCA_050253255.1 Desulfobacteraceae bacterium
AACACATTCTCTGTAACCTTCTTCTCCGAAAAGAATTTTTGTGTCTGCACTGCTTCCTATTCTTGATTTAAGCTCCAGGGCATCTTTTTGTTCAAGAACCGAAGCAGTTTTCGGTCTGAACTCCTTTATCTGGCCGGCTAAAATATCGATGCTTGATTTACAGCACAGCGAAGTTATCTGAAACTTATCCGGAAACCTTCTTGCAATATCAAGAGTATTGATTCCTATTGAACCGGTTGAACCAAGAACCGCAATTTTTTTCATTACAAACCCTTAAAAAATATAAAGAATATAAAAAACAGGCACTGCAAACAAAAGGCCGTCTACTCTGTCAAGAATTCCGCCGTGACCTGGAAGGATAGTTCCGGAATCCTTGACATTGAAAACCCTTTTGGTCATTGATTCGAAAAGGTCTCCAAGAGGAACCAGAGCTCCTGCTGCCAGACCGCAGTACAGAGTATTCAGGACCGGAAGTTCATGGAAGAACAAAAACCTGCAAACAAAAGCTGCAAAAACAGAAAGGGCAAACCCTCCTGCAAATCCTTCTATTGTTTTTTTGGGGCTTACATTTTCCATAAGCTTGTTTTTTCCGAACTTTCTTCCTGCATAAAAAGCACCTGTATCAGAGGCAAAAACTGCAATCAAAAGGAAAAAAACGCCTTTTGGGCCTGTTTCAGCCATTATTCTAGATGCAAAGGAAAGAAAAAAGGAAGTATAGATAAAACCTGTCAGAATATAGATGCTTCCTCTGAAATGTGATTCCGTTCCGTCAAAGGTCTTTAAAAGAACAAACAGAATAACTCCGGCTGAAAGCATTCCTGCAAGAATATGGGAAGATGGTGAATAAAAAGAAAAAAAATACAGAACCGGAATCAGGATAAAAGGAATATTTTTTACCTTTTCAAGGGAATAATGGTTCAGGCCTGTTATTTTCTGCCATTCATAAAATCCGATGCAGGAAACAGCAAAAAGAAGAACACTGAATAAAAAAGCCCCTCCTTTTAAAATCAGCAGTATCAGGAGAGGCAGGGCAACCAGGGCTGTAATCCAACGGTTTTTGTGTGAAGTTTCCACAATTTATCCTTTTTTGTTTTTAAACTTTTCCAAATCTTCTGTCTCTTGTCTGAAATTGTCTTATTATGTCAAGGAATTCCTCCCTTGAAAAATCAGGCCAAAGTGTCTGAGTAAAAAAAAGTTCAGCGTATGAAAGCTGCCACATCATAAAGTTGCTCAGCCTCATTTCACCGCTGGTTCTTATAAGAATATCAGGATCTGGAAAACCTTTTGTATATAAATTTTCTGAAATTGTTTCTTCGCTTATGTCTTCTGGCTTAATGAGCTTTTTTTCAACATCTTCTGCAATTTTTCTCACTGCATTCAAAATATCTGCCCTTCCTCCGTAGCTCAGACAGAGGTTAAGACACATTGTTGAATTTGATTTTGTTTCTTCCATCAGCGAGTTCAGATTGCTGAAAACCTTTTCAGGAAGCTTTTCAAGCTCTCCAAAAGCATTGAGTCTTATATCGTTTTCTAAAAAATTACTTCTTTCGTTCCTGATGAATCTGTCAAGAAGGTTCATAAGAGCTGAAACTTCAGCTTTGGGCCTGTTCCAGTTTTCTGTTGAAAAAGCATAAAGAGAGAGATATTCAAGACCGATTTCTCTGGAAAGCTCGACTATCCCTCTTATTGCATCTGCCCCTTTTTCATGGCCCTTAACCCTGTTCATAAGCCTTTTTTTGGCCCATCTGCCGTTGCCGTCCATAATTACGGCTATATGAACAGGAAAGTTTTCTTTTGAAAGGGAGTATTTTTTCAGAAAATCTTCTCTTTTAGAATTCAAGAATTTCCTTTTCCTTGGCTTTATTCAGCTCTTCGATTTCCTTGATGTGAGAATCAGTAAGCTTTTGGACTTCGTCCTGTCCCTTAAACATCTGGTCTTCTGAAATTTCACCATCTTTTTTGAAGGACTTCAGGTCTTCATTTGAATCTCTTCTGATATTTCTGATTCCGACTTTGTAATCTTCACAGATTTTACTTACCTGCTTAACAATTTCTTTTCTTCTTTCCTCTGTAAGGGGAGGAATTGAAAGCCTGATAACTTTACCGTCATTCGATGGAGTAATTCCAATATTGGCCTTTAAAATTGCTTTTTCTATATCATTGATGGCAGTAGAATCCCAGGGCTGAATAACAACCAGTCTGCTTTCAGGAACAGTAACTGAAGCAAGCTGATTCAAAGGTGTCTTTGCTCCGTAATATTCAACTGATACTGAATCTACAAGACTTGCTGAAGCTCTTCCTGTTCTTACTTTGAGAAGTTCATGTCTAAGAGCTTCAAGAGCTTTTTTCATTTTATCTTTTGTTTCTTTCAGAACTTCATTAACCATAACCTTACCCCTTGCTGTTGTTTCTTATGATGGTGCCGACCTGAGTTCCAGAAATAATACTGTCGATCGCACCTTTTTGTCTCAGGTTAAAAACACACAAAGGAAGCTCGTGATCCATGGCCAGTGAAATGGCGGTCATATCCATAACTCTCAGCTGTTTTTCAAGGACTTCCATATATGTAAGATTTTTGTATAAAACAGCATCCGGATTCTTTTCAGGATCCTTGTCGTAAACTCCGTCAACCTTTGTGGCTTTCAAAAGAATCTCGGCATGAATTTCATGAGCCCTAAGTACTGCTGCCGTATCAGTTGTAAAATACGGACTTCCTGTTCCTGCACCGAAAATCACAATTCTTTTCTTTTCAAGATGTCTTACAGCTCTTCTGAGTATATAGGGTTCTGCAACTTCATCCATTGAAATGGCGCTCTGAACTCTTGTGGGAATGCCTCTTTTTTCAAGTGCATTCTGCAGTGCAAGACTGTTCATGACAGTTGCAAGCATACCTATATGATCGGCAGGGGCTCTGTCCATTCCGTAGGTTCCTGCCGCAACCCCTCTGAATATGTTTCCTCCGCCTACGACTACCGCAACTTCAACATTTTTATTGTAAAGTTCTTCAAGCTCGGAAGCTACATATTTAAGGGTGTCAGGGCATAATCCATAGCCCTTGTCACCCATAAGTGCCTCACCGCTCAATTTGAGAAGAACTCTTCCAAATTTGGGCTCAGACAATTATCAACCTCCGATCTGGAATCTGGAGAATCTTTTAATAACAACATTTTCGCCTACTTTTGCAACAACCTCGGTAATGACATCCTGAATTGAAAGCTTGGGATCCTTTACATAAGGCTGAGTAAGAAGACATGCATCCTTGTAGAATTTTTCCATTTTACCGTCTACAATCTTGTCGATCATGTTCTCAGGCTTGCCCATCTCTCTTACCTGATCTTCATAAACTTTTCTTTCTCTGTCACAGACATCCTTTGGAAGATCGTCAGGAACAATTGCCTCAGGAGCACTTGCGGCAATGTGCATTGCTATGTTTTTGCAGAATTCTATGAAGTCATCATTTTTTGCAACAAAGTCGGTTTCACAGTTAACTTCAACAAGAACACCGATTTTACCGCCCATATGAATGTATGATTCTATTCTTCCTTCAGAAGCATCTCTTCCTGCTTTTTTCTGTGCAGTTGCAAGACCTTTCTTACGAAGGAAATCGATTGATTTTTCAATATCGCCGCCGCACTCCTTAAGTGCCTGCTTGCAGTCCATTATGCCTGCACCGCTTTTATCACGAAGCTCTTTAACCATCTGAGCGTTAATTTCTGTCATATCAAAATCTCCTTATATTGCTTTTAGTTGCTTAACTAAATTTTTGTCCATTTTTAAAGCCCGGTATAAACCCGGTCTTTCAGATATCCTGAATCCGCAAGTCCGGAAAACTTAATCTTTCATAAACAGCTTCTTACTGACAATCCGGACTCAGGTCAGTTTTATACAATGAATCCAGATCAGTTCATGACATAATCCGGATTCACATTTTTTCTAAAAATTTTATTATTCAGATGCTTCTGGTGAAGTCTTCTTTTTTACAACTTCAACAACCGGTCCGTCTTCGCCTTCTGAAATAACCTTTCTTTCTCCCGGCTTAAGATCAGACGCTTTTTCAGGTTTTACATCCTGATCCTTATCTGATTCAGACTGAACTTTTTCCTCGTATCTTCTTCTTCCTTCAATACATGCATCTGCAATTCTTGAAGTGATAAGAGAGATTGAGCGGATAGCATCGTCATTACCCGGGATTACAAAATCTATATCATCAGGATCGCAGTTTGTATCTACAAGAGCTACAACAGGAATGTTGAGTTTCTTTGCTTCTTTGATTGCAATAGCTTCGTTCTTTGGATCAACTACAAAAAGTGCACCGGGAAGAGTCTTCATGTTCTGGATACCGCCGATGTTTGCATCAAGCTTGACTTTTTCCTTATGGAGCTGGATTTTTTCCTTATTCGGGAAAAGCTCTATTCTTCCGTCATTTTCAATTTCATGAAGGTACTTCAGTCTTTCAACGCTGTTTCTGATTGTCTTGAAGTTTGTAAGCATTCCGCCAAGCCATCTGTTCTGAACATAAAACATTTCGCAGCGGTTTGCTTCTTCATAAATCACGTCTCTTGCCTGTCTTTTTGTACCGACAAACAATACACTCTGACCTGCTTCACATACTTCTTCTATAAAATCGTATGCTTTTTTAAACATTTCAAGTGTCTGCTGAAGATCAACTATATATATTCCGTTTCTTGCACCGAATATATAAGGTTTCATTTTCGGATTCCAGCGTCTTGTCTGATGTCCGAAATGCACGCCTGCTTCAAGCAGGTCTTTCATTGATACGTAAGCCATAATTTTCTCCTTGGTTTGGTTGTTCATCCGCACCTGTCATCTTTTATCCCGACCATTAAAGGCACCGGGGATAAAAATCAAGGCACGTGCTTTATGTAAAACAGCTTTTAATAACAAATATTGTATTCAATTTCAAGAGACTATGTGGTCTTTAAAGTCTTTTTATCACAGCTACCCTGTCTCTGCCTCCGTAATCCTTTACCATTTCAACAAAAATCAGGTTTTCATTCCTTCTGACAAGAGCTTCAATCCCCTCTTTCTGGTCAAAGCCGGCCTCAAGAACAAGATAACCGTCTTTTTTAAGAAACATATGAGCATCCCTGACTATCTCTTCAATGCATAAAAGCCCGTTTTCCCCTCCGTCCAGGGCTAAAACAGGCTCATACATTCTTATTTCAGGCTGAAGCTTAGCAATGTCAGATGTTTTTATGTAAGGCGGATTGGAAACTATGAGATCAAACTGACATTTCGGACTGATCCCTGAAAACCAGCTGGAATTGAGAAAACAGATTCTTGATGATACATTGTTTTTCTCAGCATTGATCCGTGCTGTCCTTATTGCCTCAAGAGAAAGGTCTGCAGCTGCAGAAAACGAATTTTCAAAAAAAGCGGCAAGAGTCACGGTTATGATACCGCTTCCGGTTCCAAGTTCGAGAATTCTGAGATTTTCCTCTTTTCTGCCAGAATAAAGACCGATGACTGTTTCAATCAGTTTTTCAGTGTCTGGACGGGGAATCAGAACATTTGAATCAATATAAAAATCAAGATCAAAAAAAGATTTCTCGTTTATTATTTATGATACAGGCTCAAAATCAGCTCTTCTTTTTATATATGATCTGAACTGTTCAAGTTCCTTTTTCAGAAGAGGCTTGTCAAAATTAGTATAAAGACTGATTCTTGAGCATTTAAGAACACTACAGAGCAGAAGTTCTGCTCCAAGCCTCGGAGATTCAATATTCTTTGATCTGAAATAAGATTCTGTCCAGTTCAGAATTTTTGATATTGTCCATGGTTCCGACAACTCTTCACTGCTACTGCTGCTCATCCTGCAGGGCCTTTGCATTGTAATGGGCAAGAAGCGCATCGGTCAGGGGATCGACATCACCTTCCATTATCTGGTCAAGCTTATAAAGAGTCAGATTTATTCTGTGGTCAGTAATTCTTCCCTGGGGAAAGTTATAGGTGCGTATTCTTCCGCTTCTGTCTCCTGTTCCGACCTGTTCTTTTCTTTCAAGGGATCTTTTTTCATTCTGCTCTGTTATCATAGCGTCAAGAATTCTTGCTTTAAGAACCTTCATTGCCTTGTCCCTGTTCTTGTGCTGTGACTTCTGATCCTGGCATGTCGCA
>JBFWJK010000184.1:0-5999 GCA_050253255.1 Desulfobacteraceae bacterium
AAACTGAAAGACCAAGCATCTGCACAATATTTGAAGCACCAGCTGCGGCAAAAAGCTGCAATGGAAAGGCAAGTTTATTCCAGATTATTGCAGGAATTGGAACCATTAAAAAAAGATATAAAACAGGAATTAATACTTTTTTGAAAATGGAAATCCCCAAAAAATATATAACAAGACCTGCAATAGTAATTATCATTGAAACACGCATTACAAAAAGCTCTGCTCCAAGATTTCCTGCAATGTGGCCAAGCATACCAAAAAAGATAACAATAATTCCAAAATTTGAAGTCTTTATTTCTGCTTTTTTAAGTTCTTCAAGTTTAAACCAGATCATATAAACAGAAATAAACGGTATTAAAAAACCATGTGAAAAATTATCGTCTATTGACCAGTCTTTTACAAGTTTTACAATTGTATTGAAAAAAACCGCACAAAAAACCGCTGTAATTATTGCTGATTGAACAATAACTTCTTTTTTTAAATTTAATTTCATGAGGGGATATACTCTTTTAAATATGGATAAAGATCTATTGTAAACTCTTTTAAGGTTTCAAGTGTTTTTTCTCTTGTTTCATTGACAGGAGAAACAAGCCTTACAAAGGAACCGTCAGTTCTTCCTTTTGTAACTGAATCAACAACAAGCCAGATTTTCTGCCAGTATTCGGAAGATATGATTCTGCCCCTTGACTGAAACCAGTAGAGGACTATCTGTTCTTCGCTGTCTTTTTTTAGATTAAGCCTGATTACCTTGATTTTTTTATCACTTTTAAGAACAATCTCTTCAATTCCTGAATTTACAATATTCCAGCCTGAGCCAGGCATGCAGTTTTTAGGAGAGTGAATCAGATCACCTTCCTTCTGACTTCTGTAAAAACCGATATACAACTGAACATATCTGTTTTCAGGATTTTTGTAATGAGCAAGAACAGAATCGTCAACGCCAAGAATATCGTAAACTTTCTGATCAAAAAAGTCTTTTTTTCCCTGCCATTTGCCAATTTTTAAAGGAAATTCCGAAAAATTATTTAAAGGAGGAGTTTCTTTTGATTCTTTTGCGAAATTAAGAATAAATGCTGAAAAAATCATCAGAACAGTAACTATAATTAATTTTTTATATTTCATGGATTATTCTTTTTTATTTTCTATTTTTCATATGGCTGCCTGATTAAACCAGGGCCTTCATTTTCAATGTCAATTCTTGGAGAAGCTGCAGGATAAACGCTTATTGTAATCCCTGCCTTGTTTTCTTCATAGTCATCCCTAAGCTTTGCATCTGTATCAAATTTTGTATAGGAATAGTAAATCCTTGCATTCATCCATTTAAGAACAGTCCAGCTCAGTCCGGTTCCAAGATCAAGAGTGTTGTCTTTTCTGTCTGAAATTTCTTCCTTGAAATCCTGGGTTTTATATGAGCCGTTAAGATAAACAGAAAGTCTTCTTGTAAGAAGATAATTGTAGTTATATCCTCCCTGATAATAAATATTAAAGCCAAGGCTTGCAGCATCTTCGCTTGTTTCCTCATATCCGCTTGAAGCGTAAACTGACAGAGAACTTCTTTTGCTGAAATCAAAAAGCTTATAAATATCTGCATCAACAAAAAGATCGTTTGAATCCTCCTGATCACTGTATTTATTGAATAATACACCAACACCAAGAGAAGCCCGGGAAGTTTTAGAAATATTACAGTCAAAACCAGCTGATGGATTGTAAATTTTATGGGTTTCATTGTCTTCTTTTGAATAGGATTGATTATAAGCTATATATGTATCAAAATGTTTTGTTATTTTCCTAGAAAACTTTATATTTCCTGAATAGGTATCTTTGTCCTCATCATCTTTATAAGTTGTTTTTTCAGAGTTCAAACCTGCACTGTACCCGTATTTTGCACTGAACCAATATGAAATATAGAGGTTTAAATCATAGGTTTTATGATCATCATCATTAATAGAATCATAACTGTCGCCTGAAAAAGAAGCATTCATACCACGCAAGCTGTTTTCTGCAAACCTGTTGTTTAATCCTAAATTTACAGAATATGTATCATGCTCTTCCCACAGACCTGTCCTCAAAGCCCTGTCTCTGCTCCTTGTAAATGTATTTGAAAAATTTATGTCAGTAAATTTTGTCACATTAAATAAAGAGTTAAAATTTAAAAAATGCTCCATGGAATCATTATCATCATGCTTATGACTGTCAACATAGGTAGGGCTGTAAATAATTCCAATCTGTGACGTTCTTGTTTCTGAGTTCAGCGCAAGATTAAGGCTGTACTTTGTGGAAAAATCTTCCTCCTTGTCTTTGCCCGGTTCATCGAGATTGTAATTGTCAGTATAATCCTCTGTAACTGAAAAGCTAGGTCTGAATGTAGTCAAAGCAAAAGATGCGCATGGATAAATAACAACAATCAAGATTAAACTTAAAACAAAAATTTTTTTCACTTTTATTTTTCCCGGTTTATTTAGGGTACAACAATTATGTCATCTGCTTTAATCGGGATATTTTTTGACATATCGCCCTTTACAATATCCTTGTAATTGATGACAATTTTTTCTTCCACACCCTTGTTATATCTGAAAAGAAGAATTTCTTTTTTTGACGCCCATTCTGTAAAACCGCCTGCAAGCGCAAAAGCCTGCATAACTGTAAGACTTTTAAGAATAGGATATTCACCGGTTTTGGCAATTTCCCCAAGAATATAAAACTTTTTGCTTGCTGATTCGAGAAGCGTAACCGTAACTGTTGGTGCTTCAACAAACTCTCCAAGCTTTTCCTGAATTATGTTTTTAAGCTCTATTGTTGTAATACCTGAAGCTTTTATGTCATCAAGAAGAGGGAAAGTGATTTTTCCGTCAAGCCTTACCCTTGCAGCATCAATTGTTAGATCAGGTTCTTTCCAGACATTTATTCTTAAAATATCACCTTCTCCGATTAGATATTTAATCTCCCCGGCTTTTTTGTCTTCTGCACCAGAAACTGAAGCCAATAAAAGGATAAGCAGTAAAGACAATACATAGTTTTGTAAATTTGCTTTAGAGAACATGTCGATTCTCCTTATAATTTGATATTGATAATTTTTAGATGAAAATGCTTTTTACCTGGAACCGCGTCCAAACAATACAATTTTTACTGTTCTGACTAAAATAAACAGGTCTAAAGTTGTTGTCATATTTTTAATATAAAAAAGCTCATAATTAAGCTTTTCCATTGAATCTTCAACTGTTGCAGCATAGTCAAAAGAAATCTGGGCCCAGCCTGTAAGTCCAGGCTTCACAAGAAATCTCTGTGCATAAAAAGGGATGTCTTTTTCAAGACTGTCTGTAAAGTGTTTCCTTTCGGGTCTTGGTCCGACGAGGCTCATCTCGCCTTTTAAGACATTCCATAACTGAGGAAGTTCATCAATTCTGTATTTTCTTATAAATCTGCCCATTTTAGTTATTCTTGGATCATCTTCACCTGCCCAGACCGGGGCCTGTAAGCTTTTCTGCATCATTTACCATGGACCGGAATTTATGCATCATAAATTCTTTTTTATTTTTCCCCACTCTGTCCTGTGAAAAAATTACAGGGCCTTTTGAATCAATCTTTATAAGTCCTGCGATTATTAACATTAAAGGAGAAAGAATAATAATCATTGAAAGAGAGCCGATTATATCTGTAACTCTTTTTAAAAATTTTCTTGTCAACGATTTCTTGAATCCGTCTGAAAAAATCAGCCATGAAGGATTAATTTTATTTACAAGTATTTTTCCGGTAAGCTGTTCATAAAAAGAAAAACCGTCAATAACTTCAAGTCCGGCACTTCGGCACTGTACAAGTTCTCTTAGAGGAAAAGAGCCTCTCTGTTCCTTCATTGCAACAACAATTTTTTTTATTTTTCCAGAAGTGGCAGTATGATATAAATTATTTATATTATAATAAAAAGTAACATTTTCCCCATATTTTTCAGTATCATTATCGCCGGAATCAGGGAAAACAGCTTTAACATTGTACCCGCAGTCTATGGTTTCTTCAATTTTACTGTATATATCGAATGACAAGGCACTTGAACCGACAAGAACAATATCTTCATTAAAAGTACCTTTTGACAGGAGCCCTAGATAAAAAAATCTCCATCCGGTTATAAAAACAACAAGAACAAGAATGCTTGATACATATACATATTCATCAATTATTGCCATTGGAAAGACATAATATACAAAAGCAAGGACAATAGAGGCAATGCCTAGAGACTGAAGAAGCCTTACAGCCATTTCAGGAAGAGTCTTGACAACCTGAAAATCATAAAGATCGTTATAATACAGACAGATAACGCAAACTGTAGTTGCAAAGATTATCCTCAGCAAAAGCAGAAAATCGAATAAATATGAAGGAGAAACCGTTAAAAAAACTGACAGAAGCAGGAAAGTTAAAAAAATAACAAGCCCTTCAGTAACAAAAAACAAAACATTTCGTATTGGGAAGTATTGCCTTAGCAGTTTAAGCATTTTAAGATATCATTTCTTTTTTGTTTTTCCATAATAGTAACGCTTGTCATACCCGTACCCTGACCCGAACATTCCGGTTGCAAAATTTTTAACAACTCCCAGAATCTTCTCTTTACCGTAAATATCGATAATATCCTGAAGCCTTTCTTTTTTTGTGCATCCCTGCCTTACAACTATAATTACACCGTCAACATAGGTTGCAAGAGCATTTGCCTCGGATGTCATATAGGGCGGAGGAGAATCAATTATAATATATCTGTCGTCATACCTTGATTTAAGCTCATCAACCAGTTTTTTCATCTGCTCGGATGATATAAGTTCCGAAGGATTCAATGGTGAAGGCCCTGCAGGAACAATAGTAAGTTTCTTTAAAAAAGTTTTGACAAAAACAGATTTCAAATCACATTCACCGCTCAAATAAGATGAAAGGCCTTTGGAATTTTCGATACCGAATATTTCATGCACAGAAGGGTCCCTTAAGTCAGAATCAAGCAGAAGAACATAATCATCTATACTTACGGCAATGCTGACAGCAAGATTTGAAGCAACAAACGACTTACCCTCACCCTTGTCAGAACTTGTAATCATTATGGTTTTTGGAGGTTTCCCTGAATCGGGAAACAAAATTGAGTTCTTCAGCAATCTGAACTGCTCAGACTCAACCGAGTGGGGGGTATTTACCGTGACAAGAGTTTCGCAGATATCTTCTCTCTTTGAAAAAATTTCTTCGGAATTTCTGTCTTTTGTAATTTTTTTTTCAAAAGCATCAATATCATCTATGGCCAGTTCAGGCTCAAAATCATCCTTCTCTGCGCTTTTCTCATTATCCTTAACAGAAAAGTTTTGTTTTATTTCTGTTTTTTCAAGCGCTTTATAAATTTTGCCCAATTACAGCTCCAATAACTTTAAATTATTAATCGATTCTCAAACTAAAAAACAAATGCATCCATACCTACATTTATAGCATGTGAGCTTCAGACCAAAGACTTTAAAAGATCTAATGTTCTGTCTATGCCATAAATATTTAAAACCCCGAAACAGCCAATCATTATTGTGGTATAGAAACCTAAAAAAACAAATCCGATAAGTCCCAGTTTCTTTTTAAATATGTCCTCAGGTTTTTTTAAAGGAGCAATTTCAGCAAGAATAGGAAGACCCAAATCTTTTTCAATTTCCTCATTAGTTCTAATTCTGGTATCGGTCATGAAGAGTATAAAGCAAATGCCTCCAGATAGTGCAGCTCCTGCACCGAAAAACAAAAAGAAACTTATTTTCACATCAGGGGAAATGGGTTTTTCAGGTATACGGGCATGATCCAGAATTCTGAACTGTTCGCCTTTCTGTTTTTTCTCCATGTTAACAGAGATTTCAGCTTCAAGCTTTCTATCGAGCAGGGAATTATAGATATCACTGATATTATCATAATCTCTTTGAAGTGCTTGAATTTCCTGCTCTCTTTTCGGAGTGTCCTCAACTCTTTTTTGATAGACCTCCATTTTTTTCTCAATATCTTTT
>JBFWJK010000185.1:0-5971 GCA_050253255.1 Desulfobacteraceae bacterium
TCAAATATTGGCTGCATATAAGGATTCAGCTTGGAATTGATATCTCCGGGAAGATAACCTATGTCTCTGTTTGAAAGAGGGATTGCAGGCCTTGAAATAAAAATCTGTCTGTAGCAGTGCTTACTTTCAAGCGCGGATGCAATTGCAAGGAGTGTTTTTCCTGTTCCTGCCTTGCCAGTAACCGTTACAAGGGGAATATTTCTGTCTGCAAGTGCGTCGAGTGCAAATGCCTGTTCCGCATTCCTGGCAGTAATTCTGCAGGCACTGTTTTTAAATACTCTTTTTAAATAATTTCTGTTGCCGCATCTCATACAGAGTGCTGATTTACCTTCTGCAGACTTAAGTACTGCATACTGATTTGGCAGAAGTCTGTTTATTTCTTCATAGTCAGGGCTTTCAGGAGTGATTTCATAATCAGATTTATGCACCGAATCCACAAGTTCTCCGCTCACACCTTCTAAAAATCTGTGCCCGCTGTAAAGTTTTTTCGGATCTCTTACATGATCGTTTGTATAATCTTCAGACACAAGCCCTACAGCCTTTGCCTTCATCCTGAGATTGACATCCTTTGTCACAAGAACAACCTGACTTTCAGGTTCCTCATTCATAAGGCTGAATGCAATGTTTAAAATATGATGGTCGGGTTTGTCCCTTGAAAAATTTTTCAAAAGCTCATCACAGAAACCGGATTCCAGCCTCACTGAAATTTTGCCGCACCCTTTTCCTATTTTTGCACCGCCGTTAAAAAGTTTAGGCCCTGAAACAGCGTCAAGCTCCCTTAAAAAATTTCTGGCATTATAATTGAGAACAGAATCTCCTTTCTTGAACTGATCAAGCTCTTCAAGTACAGTTATCGGAATTACAATATGATTGGATCCGAACTTGTAAATGCAGGTGCTGTCATGGAGTATTACATTGGTATCAAGTACAAATTTTTTAGGCTTAACCTGTTTTAAGAGCATATAATTTCCTCATAAATTGTTTTTATAAAACCTGAAGTAAAGGCTTCAGAATCAAAGCCAAGGGCTTTTGACGGATTTAATTTCACTGCACATAAAAAACAATATACTTTCTGAACTTCCCTTTTATGCTGTTCCTCGGTGAAGCCGTTGACCCGGGGAATAAGTCTTTTGACGGAAAAACTGCAGTCCTCCAAAAGTTTCAATATCTGTAAATACAATTCTTATGTTAAATAATTATGAATAAAGATTTTCTGGCTGATCTTTGCGATTAATAAAAATTGTTTGATTTCAAAAATAAAAAATTCTATATATGCTCTTTGTTTAAATGAAAAAAACAAGGGAATTTACCTTATTATGACGGAATATTACGGACTTGAACAACTTAAGGGAAACACTTCGGGCACGATTGTAACAATCGGCAATTTTGACGGAGTACACCAAGGCCACCAGGAGCTCATAAAGCTTGCCATTGAAAAAGGTAAAGAAAAAAATTTAAGGACAATGGCCGTTACCTTTGATCCTCATCCGATAAAGTGTATAAAACCCGGAGATCATCCGCCCATAATAACTCCCCTTGAGCAGAAAATTGAATTATTGAATCATTTTGGAATTGACGACATACTTGTAATTGAATTTTCAAATGAATTTGCAAATCTTACAGCAGCAGAATTTACAGAAGATATTCTTGTAAATATCTTAAAAGTAAAAGGCATTGTTGTCGGAAAAGATTATATGTTCGGTAAAAACCGCAAAGGCAATATTAATCTTTTAAAGGAATACGGACAAAAACACGGATTTGAAGTTTTCGTTCCCGAGTTTGTAAAGTTTTCCGAAAAAAGAATAAGCTCAACACTTATAAGAAAAGCAGTGATGAACGGCAGGCTCGATGAAGCAAAATCAATGCTTGGAAGATTCTATCAGATCAGAGGCACTGTAGTTCACGGAAGGAACAGAGGCAACAAGATAGGCTTTCCCACCGCAAATCTGGAACTTATAGACGAACTCTGCCCAAAAACCGGAGTTTATGCCGTAATACCCGAAATTGACGGAATAAAATACAAAGGCGTTGCAAACATTGGATACAGTCCTACTTTCGATGACCATAAGTTCACTGTGGAAGTTCACTTCATCGATTTCAGGGAAGACCTTTACGGCAGAAAGATAAAGGTAAACTTTATCCAGAGACTGAGAGGCGAAAAGAAGTTCTCAGGGATAGAAGAACTTTCACAGCAGATTTCAAAGGATGTTCTGCAGGCACAGGAAATTGTGAGTTCAATAATATAAAGCATATCCGAAATTTTTTAAAAAAAATTTCCTCTTCCCATTTCAAATCTTATTTTCTATATTATGACCTGAATTCTGCGGGCATCGCTCAGGCCTGCCCTGCAAGACATTGGCAGTGTATGAAGCAGCAGATCAATGCCGGTTTAAAATCTGATTTGTTTATTGCTGCGGTTTTTTATTAAAAACAGAAAGGCAAAAGATTTTACTAAAAAAACAACCGGTTTTGTGATATTTAAATATTTAGAATTATTAATAATCCGACCTGATTTCACCAGATGAAAGCAGGATTCAGGTATTATTTTTTTAGATTAATAACGGAGTGTTAGATATGGCAGTTTTAGATGTTGTAATTTACCCGGATCCTGTTTTAAGGGAAAACCTGGAAGATGTAGAAACTATTGATGATGATCTGAAAAAGCTTGCAGAAGATATGGCAGACACCATGTATGATTCAAGGGGGGTCGGACTTGCAGCAAATCAGATAAATTCAACAAAAAGAATCCTTGTTTTCGATCCCGACCCTGATCCTGAAATAAGAAACTATACCGTTCTTGTGAACCCTCATATAGTTGAAAAGGAAGGCAGTCAGATTTCAAAGGAGGAAGGATGCCTCAGCCTTCCCGGAATAAGAGCTGATGTAAAAAGATATGAAAGAGTTAAGGTAAAGGCCCTGAATCTCGACGGAGAGGAAGTTGAAATAGACGGAACCGAACTTGTCGGAATAATTCTCCAGCATGAAATTGACCACCTGAACGGAAAAGTTTTCATAGACAGACTTTCAAGCTTGAAGAAAAAATTCTATCACAAAAAACTTGTGAAACAGGCCCAATAATGAACTGGACTGATTATAAAATTATTTTCATGGGGACTCCCGAGTTTGCTGCTGTACCCTTAAAAGCTCTGAAAAATGAAGGCTTCAATATATGCCTTGCAGTTACACAGCCGGACAGAAAACAGGGAAGAGGCAAAAAGCTTCTCCCCCCTCCTGTCAAGACTGAAGCACTGAATCTTGGAATAGAAGTTTTCCAGCCTGAAAAAATAAAAGAAAAAAGTGCAATAGAAAAAATTGAATCACTCAATCCTGATTTTCTTGTTGTTGCGGCATACGGACAGATACTTCCCAAAAAACTGCTCGACATTCCAAGACTTGCCCCTGTAAATATACATGCTTCAATTCTTCCTTTTTACAGAGGTGCATCTCCTATTCAGCACGCAGTATTAAATATGGAAAAGGAAACCGGAATTACAACCATGTTTATGGATGAAGGCCTTGATACTGGTGATATTCTGCATGTTCAGAAAACAGCGATCAATCCGGATGAAACTGCAGGAACTCTTCATGACAGACTCTCTCAGCTGGGTGCTGAAGCAATAATTTATACTCTCAAAAACTTTGAAACAATTAAAAGACAGAAACAGGACAGCTCAATATCCACATATGCCCCTCTTCTCAAAAAAAATGACGGGCATATAAACTGGAAAGAACCGGCAGATAAAATTGATGCAAAAATCAGAGCCTTTGACCCGTGGCCGGGCACATTTACTTTTGCAGACAACGACAGACTCAAAATTTTTTCTGTTGAAAAAACATCAGATCAGAGCTCTTTACCCCCCGGAACAATTATCAGCGCAGAGGAAGCGGGACTTGTTGTTTCAACAGGCGACTATGATTTGATAATAAAGGAAATTCAGCCGGCAGGAAAAAAGAAAATGACAGCCGCCCAATTTCTCAAAGGCTACGATATCAGACAGGGAGCAGTTCTTAATTGATAATTAAAGAGAATTTTAAAAAAAACCCAAGATATCTTGCAGTATATATTCTTACTCTTATAGAAACAAAGAATCTCATGCTTGATACCCTTGTCAGCGACCACGACAACACAATAAATCAGATGGATCCAAAGGATAAAGGTCTTTTTTACAATATTTTATACGGAGTTTTAAGAAAGAGGGGCAACCTTGATAAAATAATTGCCAGAAACTCTGATAAAAATTTTAATAAAATTGATATTCCTGTTTTAAATACCCTTAGAACAGGGATTTACCAGATGGTATACCTTGAAAAGATTCCTGTAAGTGCGGCAGTCAACACAAGCGTTGAAATTGTAAAATCCGGCGGCTTCAAAAGTGCTTCAGGATTTGTTAACGGAATTTTAAGAAATTTTTCCAGGGATTTTGATCCGAAAAAATATTTTAAATACGAAAAAAATTCGGCTGATTTCCCAAAGTGGATGACAAAACGGTGGGAAAAAAGATTCGGCAAAAAAATTACCGAAGATTTATGCACTTTTTATAATGAAGTTCCTCCAATAACCTTAAGAGTCAATACTGTAAAAACCACCAAAAAAGATCTCTGCGAACTTTTGGCTCCGGCTGCCGAAAATATATGGCAGGATATCTCAGGAAAAGATTCAATTTCTCTGATCAAACCAAAATTTGCAGTAAACAGACTCCCCGGCTTCAAAAAAGGATTTTTCCAGGTGCAGGACTCAGGAGCTCAGTTTGTAACTGCTCTGCTGGACCCACAGCCAAATGACAACATTATGGACGCATGTGCCGGCTTTGGAGGAAAAACCGGATATATTGCACAGCTGACAAAAGGAAAGGCTAAAATTACTGCAGCAGATTCAAACAAGGTAAAGCTTGAAGCACTTAAGGAGGAAATGTTAAGGCTCGGGTTCAGCAGTTGTGTTAAAACGGCGGTAATTGACCTTACAAAAAGCTCACAAAAAATTCAGTCGGGATATTTCGATAAAATTCTTATAGATGCGCCCTGCTCCGGGCTTGGAGTTTTGAGAAGAAACCCTGATACAAAATGGAAAAGAACTTTAAAAGACATTCAAGAATGTGCAAAAACACAGAAAATTATTTTAAAGAATACAGCTTCCCTGTTAAAAAAGGGAGGTATTCTTCTCTATTGCGTCTGCTCATTTGAACCGGAAGAAACAACTGAAGTTGTAAACTGGTTTCTGGAAACAAATAAAGATTTTAAAAGAGCTGATCTCAGTTCAAAGGGCATAAAATTCATTGATGAAAACGGAGATGTTGCAATTTTTCCTCATATATCGAATACCGACGGTTTTTTTGCAGCATTGCTTGTAAAGGATAAAAAAAAGTAAACCATGATTTCAAAGGCTGTAAAATTCTTTTTTCTTTTAGGTGTTTTTTCTGTAATAACAGGACTGTCCGCTTTTGTTACCATACATTATCTTATAAAAAACCAGCCTGAAGTGATTGTCCCTGATTTCAGAGGCAAAGACATTGATTACTGCACAAGACAGCTTGAATCAATATCTCTTATCCCAAGAATAAAAAGCTTTGAATTCAGCCAGGTAGTTCCTGCCGATCACATAATTGACCAGGTGCCGATGCCGGGAGAAACAGTAAAAAAAGGAAGAGATCTTCACCTTACCATATCAAGAGGGAAAAAAAGCGATTCAATGCCCTTTCTATACGGAAAGCATATAGATGAGGCAAAAATTGAAGTTTTGAAAAACGGCCTGAAGCTCAACCATGTTTCCTATACCCATCATGATAAAATCCAGAAATATCATGTAATTGCTTCATCGCCTTCCCAGGGAGTATTTATAAAATCAGGCACTGATGTATCACTTCTTGTAAGTCTCGGCAAAAAACCTAAAGAGTACATAATGCCCGATATTACAGGAATGACAATTGAACAGGCAGAAAATGAAATTCAAAAAAGAAACCTTGTCATAGATAAA
>JBFWJK010000186.1:0-5947 GCA_050253255.1 Desulfobacteraceae bacterium
TTTGAAAATAATTATATTTTCCCACTGAAAGTCTCACAAAGATAATTTCTTTCTTGAGGCCAGCCTGTGAGTGGTAGGAATTGCTATATTGAATTCTCCCTTTGCATATTGTCTTTTTTCAAGATCTTTGAGATCGTGTGCAAAAGAATTTATAAATCCGATATCAAGATCATGCTCTCTTAACATCCTGATCTGTCTGCTTGAACTTAAATCCTTTAGTTCAAGGCTGACTCCAGGAAATTTTTTTTTGTAATCTCTTATTATTCCGGGAAATCCCAGCTGGGTCACAATTGCAACAAAACCTACCTTAAGGATTCCAAGATTTCCTTTTGCAATTTTCTTTGCCGTTTTGACAGACAGGTCAAGCTTGTTCAGTATACCCTCGACTTCTCTTTTCAGATACTCACCCTGGGGAGTCAACTCCACAAATCTGCTGGTTCTGTTGAAAAGTTTCATTTCAAGTTCTTCTTCAAGCTGTTTTATCTGCATTGACAAAGGGGGCTGGGAGATATTCATTTTTCTGGCGGCATTCCCGAAATGAAGTTCCTGTGCAACAGTCAGAAAATATCTGAGTTGTCTCAGTTCCATTTTTCTCCTTATCAATACTTTTTACATATCAATCAATGCCATAAAATATATTAGACATATTAATAAAATATGAATATCCAGATATCAATATAAAAATCAATAAAGGAGAAAATTATGGATATCAGAAAATTCTTATCTCTGGCTGCTTTTTTATTTATTTTTGCTTCCTGCGGCGGGACAGAACCTTCAGGTGAAAACAGCAGAAAAAAAGAATACTCAAAAACTCTGAATACAAGTATTCATTCTCCCTCATCAATAGCATCCGACAAAAGAGGAAATCTATATATCGCAGACAGGGAAAAAGGAGCTGTCGAAATGATAAGTGTATTCGGAGACAGAGTCTTATATGCGCAAAATCTCGGTCTCCCTTCTTCAATAACAGTTGATAACTCAGGCATAATTTACTTTATTAACGATGAAAACAATTCTCTTCTCCTTATAAATAAAAATAAAGAAATAAAAATTGTCGCAGAAAATATAGGGAAAAGTATAGACATGACTGTGGATCTTTACGGAAGAGTCTCAATTCTTTGCGCTGATCAAGTAAAAATTTTCAGTTGTTCTCCAGATTGAATTTCTCAAAGAAGTGAAATTATCAGGAAATAGAAGCTCCGAAACACTTTTTTCATATAAAACAATGCTTTCCCCAAAAAACCTGAATACCCGTAAATACTGCTTGACAAGCTTTACATGAACTCACATATTCATTGTTTGCTTTTTTAAAGTTAATACTTTATCCGCAACAAAGTCTGCAGAATCAACAGGAAAGAAGCAGTTTTTTACAAATAAAAAAATCAGGGAAATAAAAAAATGAACATAGGTTTTGATTTTGGTTCAAAAAATATACATTACGCAGTTTTAGAAAACAATAAACCTGTAATGACAGGAAGCATGGAACACAACGGAGATATTTCAAAAACATTTCAAAGTGTTTTAAATTTAATAAAAAATTCTTCTTTTGACACAAAAAACAGTTGTTTTGGAATAACCGGAAACATAAACTTTAAAGAAATTGAAACAATTGATCCAGTTGTTGCTTCTGTTGAGGCAAACCGTGTGCTTGATACAAAATGCAGAAATATTCTTTCCATTGGATGTGAAAGTTTTTCACTTGTTCTTCTTGATGAGAATTTCAATTATCTTGAACACAGCGTAAACTCCGACTGTGCATCAGGAACAGGAAGCTTCATGGATCAGCAGGCAGAAAGGCTTGGTTTTGAAACTGAAATTTTATCGCAAAAAGCGGCTGATTTCAAAGGGAGTGAACCATCAATTGCAACAAGATGTGCTGTTTTTGCAAAATCAGATATAATACATGCCCAGACCCAGGGTTTTAATCCTGATGCAATTGCGGCAGGACTTTGCACAGGTGTTACACGAAGTGTAATTTCAAATACACTGAAAGGAAGAGAACTTAAGGGAAATGTTTTATTAACAGGCGGAATGAGCAGAAACAAAAAAATAGTAAAGGAACTTGCAGACTCACTTGAAAAACAGGTTATTGTCCATGAATTAAGCACCTTTTTCAATGCATTTGGAGCAGCTGTTCTTGGTAAAAACAGATTTGAAGATATAGAAAAACTTACCTCCGGAGACGGCCGGAAAAGAGAAATCAGAAAGCCTCTTGTAATAAACCTTCCTGATTATCCTGATTTTGAAAAGGATATTACATATATTGAAAATAAAATTGAAATAACAAGATACAAAACCCCAAAAGAAAAAAAAATTAAAATCTACATTGGAATCGATGTGGGGTCCACAAGTACAAAGGCTGTTGTAACAGACCTTGAGGGAGATATTCTTGCAGGACTTTATTCAAGAACAAAAGGAGATCCCGTAAATGCTGTTACAGAACTTTTCAAGTCCGTAAAAAATATTTTTTCAGATATTGATCCATTTATCTGCGGTGTTGCAACAACAGGGTCTGGAAGGGAACTTATAAAAGATGTTATTGGAGCTGATCTTTGTGTAAATGAAATTACAGCCCATGCAAAAGGCTCTGTTAAACTTGACCCTGAGGTTGACACAATTATTGAAATCGGGGGTCAGGATTCAAAATTCACTCTGATTGACAAAGGTGTTGTTACCCAGGCAACCATGAACTATGTGTGTGCGGCAGGAACAGGTTCTTTTATTGAGGAACAGGCCATCCGTCTTGGTATGGAGCTTTCTGAAATATCTGATGCAGTTGAAGGGAAAAAAGCACCTTTTACATCTGACAGATGCACAGTTTATATGGAAAGAGACTTAAACATCTTTTTATCAGAAGGCTGGGATAAAAAAGAGATAATGGGAGCTGTTTTAAACAGTGTGTGCGACAATTATCTTTCAAAAGTTGTTGGAAAAAGCCAGACAGGACAAAGAATCTGGTTTCAGGGTGCAACTGCAAGAAACAAGGCACTTGTTGCAGTATTTCAGAATAAACTTGGTAAACCTGTAAATGTTTCAAAATACTGCCATCTGACAGGTGCCATAGGCTGCGTTATCACTCTTATGGAGAAAAAAATCACAAACTCTTCTTTTGAAGGCATTGATTTTACATGCAAAGTTGAGTCTGAAATATGCACTCTCTGTCATAACCGCTGTGAACTTCGTGTTTATACAACAAAAGAGAGAAAAACAGCCTGGGGACTTAAATGCGGGAGAGACTACAATGACAATAAAGCCGGAAAAAAAGAAACTGTTTCAGCCTTTGAAAAATCATTTTATGAAATTTTTAAATCAGAACCAGTAAACTTTAAAAACAGTTCAAAACCAGTTATCGGCATTCCTGAAACACTTTACATGGTTGAATATCTTCCAATGTTTCAGAGTTTTTTCAACAAACTTGGCTTTAATGTAATAATTGAAAAAAGTTCTGCTCAAAAGCTAAGCAAAGGCATGACAATGATAAATGCAGACTTTTGTGCACCAATGGCATTGTCCCACGGAATGGTTGAATCCCTTTTCAGAAAAAATCCCGATTTCATCTTTCTTCCGACTATTATAAATGAGCAGAGCTACACAAAAAAACTTGAAAAGGAAGAGCTTTTCAGACAAAAGGACACAGACTCATACTTCTGCTATTATTCATCATATGCAGGCTCTATTTTAAATTTTCTTCCGGGATTTGATTTCAAAAATAAAATACTTCACCCCAAATTAAGGCTTAACAATACAACCGATGAAGCTGTCGGAAACATGCTTGCTGATTCTATATCAGAAATTTTATCTGTAAAAAGAGAAGACATTGTAAAAGCATATATTGAATCAAGACTTGAATTTATGGATAAAAAGAAAAATTTTGTAAAACTGGGAGCATCTGTTTTAAACAAAAAAACAGACAAGCCTAAAATTTTACTTCTTGGACGGCCATACACTCTTTTTGATAAAAGAATTAACCTTGGCATACCTGCAAAACTTGAATCAATGGGATTTGATATTTTAAGCCAGTCAATGCTTGATCTTGAAAATGAAGATAAAAATTCAGATCATCTTGAAAACATGCACTGGTATTTTGGACAGCAGATTCTTCTTGCACTTGAATCCGTAAGAAAAAACAAAGATTTATACCCTGTATTTTTAACCTGTTTCAGATGCAGTCCTGATTCTTATCTCATAAATTATTTCAGGGATTATATGGAAAAGGCAGGAAAGCCATATCTTATTTTACAGCTTGATGAACACAGCAGTGATGTCGGGTATATGACAAGAATAGAAGCTGCAATAGATACTTTTGTAAGCGATTTTAACCTGGAAAAAACAAAAATTTCTGAACCGCAAAGAAAGTCCTGCTCCCCTGACAGCCTTGAAAAAGGAGACAGGGTTTTAATTCCCATGACAGATAAAAGAATAAACTCACTTCAAAAGGCTGTTTTTGAAGGCGCAGGTTTTGATGCCGAAGTCTGCGAACTTGACAGGGAAATGCTCAATACAGGCTACAGATATGTGACAGGAGGGGAATGCCTTCCAAATGTTGCTATTGCAGGCTCAGTTATTTCCACAATGAAAAACAAAAATTACGATCCGGAAAAAACCGTTCTCTATCTTCCGAACTTATGCCTTTCATGCAATTTCAATCAGTATGCAAACCTTATCAGGCTTTCATGTGCAAATGCAGGAGCGGGAAACATAAAAATAATGAATAAAAACGGACTTGAAGCAGTTCCGGGACTTTTGCCCCGTTCAAATGCATATCTTCTTTCCGTTACATTTTTGTCTTCCATCTTAAACAAACTGAAATTCAGATATCTTCCCTATGAAAAGGAAGAGGGAAAAACAATTGCGGCGGTTGAAAAATCCGAAGAAATAATCAGACAGCATATTCTGAACAAAAAATCCCTTTTCAAGGCTGCAGAAGAAATAAAAAATGAGTTTTTAAAACTTCCCCTGCCAGATTACAGAAAACCGAGAATAGGCATACTTGGTGATATGTATGCTAAATACAACCATATTTTAAATGACGACATCTGCGATTATGCCCAAAAACTTGGCGGAGAAATTCTTCTTCCCTCATACAATGAGCTGATGCTTCATACTGCCCATTCAGATGTGGTTGAATTTGATGAAGACCCGAAACTCTGGAAAACAATGGCTGGATATGAATCAAAGTTTGAGGAGATTTTTAAGGATATTTTAGATGAAACCCTTTTTGAACCAGGCCTTGATGAATGCCATGAACTTATGAAGGAATTCGGTTTCAAAGAATTCATAACAGGTGAAACAACAATCAGCACAGGACGCCTTCTATATTACATAAAACATAAGGCTGTTGATGCCGTGATTCATGTTAACCCTGTTTTTTGCTGTCCCGGAGTTATTTCATCCTCACTTTTCAGAAAAATTCAGGAGGAGTTCAATATTCCTGTTATAAATCTTTTTTATGACGGAACAAACAAACCCAATAAAATGATTGTTCCCCATATGTTCTACCTTAACCGCAAAGCAGAGTAGATATTTTTTGCCGTGCATTAAAATATTGATGCACGGTAAAATTATTCAGTTTTTTCCTTATCCATTAAAAAAGAATCCTCAGGAATATTCCAGCCTTCAGGATTATCCTGAACTTTCCACCGCTTATGAAACCACCACCACTGATCCGGGGCTTCACGAACCCAGCCTTCAATAATACGATTCAGCCTTTGTGTATTGTGGCGGATATCAAGCTCTCTGTCATTATGCGGCGTTTCCTGGATAAATGCCGGAAAAACCTTTACATGATGATATCCTGTTTTTCCAACCCGGTTTATTACAGCAGGAATTATTGAAGCTCCTGTTTCAAAGGCAAATCTGCTTGGAGCAGGTGTTGTTGAGGCCCATTGCCCGAAAAACTCACATGCTATGTATCTTCGTCTTGAAAGATGCTGATCTGCAACAATTT
>JBFWJK010000187.1:0-5918 GCA_050253255.1 Desulfobacteraceae bacterium
GATGCTTTTTTACTATCTGAGGCGAAAAGCTTCCTTCCCTGTCACGAGGTGTTTCCAACTCAAAATTACCATTTAATGATTTTATGGTTTTGCTGGTTTTACCATTACGCCGGTTTCTTGATACTTCCTCACTCAAATGGGAATCCAGCTCTGCTTCAAGGGCCGCTTCAGCAAGATTTTTTATTAATGAGGTTAATACACCATCTTTTCCTGTAAATGGTTTGCCAGACTGAATCTCTTTTAAGGCCTTTTCAAAATCAAAATTTGTTTTTTCTCCAGACATGTCAGTTCTCCTTTTTTTCTGAATATATCAGTTTTGGGGTTACTGACACAGAATTTTGAACTGCCTCTTTAAAAAAGATTAAAAAGGAGAGCCAGGTTCCAATAAAGCCATATATTGTCATTTTCATTCAACTTTCACGATTTCACCTGAACTTTATCTTGCCACATGAACAGAACGAATATCGTCCAGCAGAATGAAACAATTTGGGTCTGCATGTCTTGCAATACCCATAACACGTGCAACTTCTCTTCGTTTTGCCTGTACAAAAAGCAGCTGAACAATGCCATCCCGTCCGGTTCCGTCAAACGCAGTCACGCGAAAATCATTTTCCCTCAGCTGCTGTGCAACAAGATGCCCTGATCTTGAAAATACTCTGACTACCTGCTCTCCAATTTTCAGCAGCCCCTCAATAGTCATACCGACATATGTCCCGGTTGCAAACCCTAATGCAAAAGCAAGTGAAGTAAAAGGATCCTGGATTGATGACATGACACGAGAGACAGCATAAACCCATATAAGTGCTTCGAAAAAAGCAATAATGAAAACATAGTGCTTTTTTCCCCGAATAATCAGAGCATGCCGTATCGTCCCAAGTCCTACGTCAGAAACGCGGGCAATAAATATTGTAAAAATAATAACAACACTTGATGCAGACATTTAAAACCTCCATATTTACTTGATAAATTAAAATATTTCTTAATTTTCAACAACTTACCCTGTAAAATCTCTTATTGTATTTTCAATAACCGGATATACAACTCCCCGCAGTTTCACAAACATACATCTCAAAAGCTTGTAAGCACTGAGCTTAAGCTGTTAAATCATGCCTTAAATTAAAAAGTTTTTATCGGATTATTTTTATGGATTGAATACAGACAGTCTTGTTGTCATATCCAAAAAGTAGTTTTTTTGAACACTTACTTAAAACCTGTCTCAGATGCACCGACTATTTTATTTCTACCGCTGCTTTTTGCAGTATAAAGTGCTTTATCCGCAGCTTTTAAAATGCTTTCGGCATCCACGCCGTGTTCAGGAAGAGACGCTACCCCAAATGAAGCTGTAACAAAATCAATCTGATTTCCCTTGTGAACAACTGAAAGGCTGCTTATGGATTCACGCAGGCTTTCGGTGCGGTTTAAAAATTCTCTGTACTCTCCTCCGCAGATAAGGATTATAAATTCTTCTCCTCCGAATCGACACACCACGTCTGATTTACGCACACCTTTTTTCAGTGTACGGCTGACTTCCTTCAGAACTTTATCACCGGCGTCATGCCCTCTGGAATCGTTAAGCTCTTTGAAGTGGTCCAGATCAATCATTATAACTCCAAGGTTTGAGCCGGAGCGTTTTACCTTTTCAATTTCACTCTTAAGAGCATCATCGAGATAACGGCGGTTATTAAGGCCTGTAAGGGGATCGATCAGTGTCATTTCCCGAAGGCGTTTTTTAAGACGAAGATTTGATATGGCAAGAGCAATAAATTCTGCACTTATAAAACCAAGTCCTCTTTGATGCCTGCTGCCGTTAATTTCCCTGCTTTCAATCTTTAAAATCCCGAAAACACCCACCGCATCTAGCAGTGGAACACAATATGATCTGCCGGTGCAGTTTTCAGAAAGCTTTTCACTGTCAGACTTCGAGGTGTCAACCGGTCTTCCTCTTTTAACAGCCGGACAAAATTCAGTATCAGGAATACAGGAGATTTCAATGCATTCACTATCGCCCCAGCTGAAAACCTTTTCCATTCTTAAATCATTTTCATTTTTCAGAAATATACCGCCGCTGGTTTCAGGGTAAAGATTTGGCAGATACCAGTAAAGTACATCAAAAAGCTCTTTTTCCTTAACACAGCTTTGAATCAGCATGGCCATTCCGTTAAGGAGCTTCAGTTTCTTCTCGTAGCTTAACCTGTCTTTTTTATTCATAAATAACCCTGAGGCAGATTCCTGTAATTAAAATATCCGGACTATTTCACCTTTAATTCTCATGACCATACTTTTTCATGTCTGTCCGGACAAGAGGGAATGATACCACCAAAATATTACATATCAACATTATTCGGTCATGCATTTCTCCGTACAGTTTTTTAACATGCCCCCGTATTTAAATTATCTTGGATTTTTTTAAAAAATATATATTGAAATTTATGTTTTCATAGATTTTTTGACAATTTATAAAATATAAGTTTAAATCATTAATTTCCGGTAAAAAGCTGAATTATAATTGCAGAGAAAAAATTAAGCCTGAAAAAACTTAAAAATTCAGATCATGAGATAAAAATATGAAATGTCCAAAATGCGGTTTTGAACAAAACTCTTCAAACAATGAATGTATCAGCTGCGGAATTATTTTTGCAAAATATGAAAAATATCTTAATAACAAGACAAATCTGCCTACTTCTTCAGAATTTATAAATAATTACAATAAAAAAGCTTCGCTGTCACTTGCCCTGAAAGATATTTTATTTTCAGTAAATTATGATTTTTCACCAGTCTCTTTTATTTTCAGGACTGCCCTTTTTATTTCTCTTTTTATTTTAAGCCTTAAACTTGTTTTCATCCCCCTTGATTCGGATTATTCAATGAAATCATTCTGGCATCTTATCAATCTTCCTTTTCATGAAGCAGGACATGTTATTTTCAGACCCTTTGGAAGATTCATAACATCCCTTGGAGGAACTCTGGGCCAGCTTCTTGTCCCTTTAATATGCATGCTGACATTTCTTTTCAAAACAAGGGATGCTTTTGCAGCTTCATTTGCCTTCTGGTGGTTTGGAGAAAATTTCATTGATATTGCCCCCTACATAAATGATGCAAAATCACTTACTCTTCCTCTCCTGGGAGGCAATACAGGAAGAACTTCACCCTATGGATTTCATGACTGGGAATTTATTTTAAATGAGTCCGGCCTGATAGAACACTACCATGCAATTGCATCGGCAAGTCTTGTCACCGGAAAAATAATTATTTCAGTCTCCATGGTATGGGGAGCATACCTTCTTTACAAGCAGTTCAGGGAAAATCTTTAGGCCCTGCTCTGCCCGGAAAAATTATCTTTTATGACTCAATGCCAGTGTTATCCCTGCAGATATAAAAGCAGACCCAACTATTTTCTGCATCAAAGCCCTTAATTTTTCTCCTGAAAAGACTGCTGCAATTTTCTGACCCCCAACAGCATAAATCATGAAACATGAAAAAGCGATTACAGAACACCCTGAAAGCATTATTAAAAACTGAGAAGCATAATCTGCATCAGGATTTATGAATTGTGGAAAAACTGCTGTAAAAAAAATAATAGCCTTTGGATTGCCTGCTGTTACAAAGACTGACTGAAGATACATTTTTTTAAGGGAATAAGATTTTACTTCACTTTCAAATTTCTTCTCAGGTGGTGCTTTTTTTGAAAAAACAAACATATTTATACCCATATAAATCAGATAAGCCGAACCTGCAAATTTAACAACCTGAAAAACTGTTTCAGATGCTATAAGAACAGTCCCAAGTCCGATGATAGAAACCGAAGCCTGTATAAGAGTGACTGTAAGATTGCCAAGAGCAGATACAATGCTTTTTTTTGCTCCGTAATTCATTCCGTGGGTCAGCGCCAGAAGCATGCTCGGCCCCGGTATTATGGAAGCGACAAAAACAGTGACTGAAAAAAGTATGAAAAAATTCAACGACATTTATATATCCTAATTTGCAGATTCAAACAGTTTCAGGTCTTTTATTGCAAATACAGACCTGAAAATCTACAGATATTTGCTTTTAAATTATATTCCAGGATAAATTTTTTCTGAAAGATGGTTAGCTAAGGCTTTTAATTTTATGCTTCCGAGCTGTAGAAATGCTGAATTCCGATATTATGCAATTAACAAAAAAGTATTGAAAAATTTAACTTAAATATGATGTCCGCAGAAACTATATGAGAAAAAGGGACAATCTACTCTTGACTCTCCTGACTCTAAAATAAATTCCACCTTGCTTTTAAATATATGTTTATCTGTTATCGATTCACGCCAGAATATAGAAAACATCCTTCTAAAAAAATTTATTAATAAAGCAAAATAGTGTAAAAGTAAGGGTATTGAGCAAAGGGGCAAGATAAAAAGAGTCAAGAGTAGACTTGACCCCATTTTGCAATTAGCCCGGTGAGGTATTTTTTAATTGAAAGTTCTTTAATGGGTGACCTCATTTTGGATACAAAAAGTCGCTCACCATTAATTGTCCAAGTTCATTTTCTTTGTTACTAATTGATATGAACTTTTAATATATTGTATTTCTTTAACTTTAGCTTCTTTTATTCCTACTAGTGAATAATAGTTATGAATTGGGTTTATACTCGTTGATTTTTTATCCTCGTATGAACATTCCAACTCACCGGTTATGATATACTTATCTTTTACTATATTAGAAATTTTATTTTCATTTTGCAAATTTTGTATAGAGATAGTACTGAATGAGTTAAATATTTTTTTTGTGACATAGTCGCCGTCCAAATGATATAAACCTGAAATATTAATTAAAGCTAGCAATTCCTCCATTGCTTCCTTAATAGGTTTTTTCGGCTTACCAAGATTAGAGATCTTAACAGAAAGAACAAAGCCACCTAATTTTTTAGAGTAGCTGGCTGAGCTTTCAACTTCAAAATCTGTACTATCAAGCCATGATTTTGGGTTCTTAAGTTCAAAGAACTCCTTCATGTTGTGCTTTAATCTAGCTTCTTTAACGACTTTTTGATGGTATTGATTTAAGCTAAATATAAATAATTCTAGTCTCGTAGGAGGGTTCATAAACCACTTATTGTTGCTTATATCATTACCTAAGAAAATTTTAGATAGCGGATCATCCTTTTCAATGCTTTGATCTTCGGAATATAAAAAAGGTGGGTTAATATTTTTGGCTTGTGCTTGTAAGACTATGAAGCATGAAAATATAATAAAAAGAAATAAAGTATTCATTTTGTTTAAATTCAATATTTAAAACTCCTATGATTACTACAGTGTTAATATATGAAAAAAATCTACTTATAACGCTTATAAAATTGAATTTTTTCCACTTTTAAAAAAATAGATATTTTCAGCAGATTGAAAATTAAAAAATCATTAAACAAAACAGTTGTCAATGAATTTAGCATAATATGATATAACATACCTATTTTAAAACAAATTTTAAATTAAAGTCTATTTCATAAAAAAAAATTTTTAAACATTTTCCATAATATCTAATATTAAGATAACTGAATGACCAATGCCACAAGCCTGAAAAACAACCAAAGAATTACCAGTCAGATTTACCTATATAATCAGCATAATACTCCCCGATAAACTCCTGCCCCCGGTTGTTTGGATGAATATCAATTGCAAGATTTTTGTAATAAATTCCGCCCTGTGCATCAAAATCAGGCTGATCTATAAGGCTTTCAATAAAAAAAGATGAATCATAATCAAATTTTTGCGCAATTTCAGAAATTTTTTCACTCAGATACAAAGCTCTTTCCTGATTTATGCCGCCCTGCTCAAATGGTGGAAAACCGCACCATATAACATTCAGTCCCTTTTTTTTCAGTTTTTCAAAAAGAATAAAATACTGCTCAAAAAATTTGGATTCACTTATTGAATAGGGGTATCTTAAAATTC
>JBFWJK010000188.1:0-5776 GCA_050253255.1 Desulfobacteraceae bacterium
ATTATTAGCAAAGGAAAAGCTTAAAATCAACAGCACACAAATTCAATTTATATCTGAGCAAAGCGGTTTTATTTTTTACCTGATGTGATAATAAGTTTAAATTTTCCAGATTCTGGTATTATTGTACAATATTACTCAGTAGTATATTAGTTTGAAACAATTATTAAAACAGTTTATAATTTTTACTTTAAAAATCTGAAACTACAGGTACAGGTTGAAAAAACAATTATTATTCTGGCCCGGGACTTGATATTGAATCAAAATGACAAAAAACTTCTTTTAAGGTATTTCTCAGAATTTTTTCTGATTTTAACCCTTTTGACATCAATATATCTTGGTCTGTATATTTACGGCTCAAAACAGGAAAAGCTTTTTCTTTTTGACGAAATAACAGGATCAGGAGTTTTAAAGGCCGTAATAATTGACTACAATATTTCTGATACATATCCCGGTCCTGATACATCTTATTTCAGGGATATTGCAGACTTTCTTGCATCCAGGCTCTGGGCACGGCTCGAACTCATAAAATGCAGATCCTACAAGGAAGCTGAAAACCTTATTCTTTCAAAAAAAGCGCATGTACTCATTATTTCAAATCCAAGAGACATGTACAGAAAAACATCCCTTGCATTTTCAAAACCGTATATTACTGCATCATGGCATCTGATTGTCAACAGAGACAACATCAGACTCAACAGCATAAACGACCTTGATAAAAGCCAGAAGCTCATAGTCACAAAAAACTGCCCCGGTATTAAAAACCTGAAAAAAAATGAAAAAGAAAACCTTAATTTAATAGAAAGCCATGACCTCAATATTGAAAATATTTTTTCAAAAATTGAAACAGGAGAAATTACGGCATCAATTGCAGACAACCTCACCGGAAGAAGCCTCAGATATTTATATCCCAAGGCCGTGCTTGCAGATGAAATAAAGGAAAAAACCCAAATCGGATTTGCACTCCACCCTCTTGCAAGGGATCTGATGTTCAGAGTAAACATATTCATAGATAATATAAAAGGTGAAGAATTCTTGAATATTCTTGCATCCCATTACTTTCACAAACTCGATGTATTTGAATACCTTGATCTGAGAAAGTTTCACAGGACAATCAATTCAAAACTGCCGGAATATTACCCTCTTATAAAAAAATATGCCGAGGAATCCCGGATCGACTGGAGGCTTCTTACTGCTCAGATATACCAGGAGTCGCATTTCAACGAATGGGCAAAAAGCCATGCAAGGGCAAGAGGCCTTATGCAGCTTATGCCTAATACCGCAGCTGCCCTTGGAGTTGGAAATATTTACTCTCCCGAGGAAAATATAAGAGCCGGAGCTCTCTACTTAAGAAAGCTCTATGACATTTTCAGCAATTCTTCAGGAGATGACAGAATGAAAATCGCTCTTGCTTCATATAATATGGGACAGGGACACATGTACGACGCCAGAAGACTTTCCAGAAGGTTCGGTCTCAACCCTGAAAAATGGTATAATATGCTAAGAGTTCTTCCTCTGCTTAAAAAAAGGGAATACTACAAAACGCTGACCTATGGATATGCAAGGGGGGATGAGCCTGTTACCTATGTGAGAAAAATTTACGGATTCTACAGAATTCTTAAAATTCTTTTTCCTTCGGAGCCTTTGTTTGACAAAGGCCCCGATCAGAAAAAACATCTGAAGCCTACTGAAAAAACGGATTGAATTTCTTTTCAGTACCAATTGTAGTTTCAGGGCCGTGTCCCGGAAACACTCTTACATCGTCCCCAAGAGGAAACAGCCTGCCCCTTACATTTTTTATAAGGGTTCCGTAATCTCCTCCGGGAAGATCTGTACGCCCTATTGAACCTGCAAAAAGTGTATCTCCGGGAAACAAAAGCTTTTCCTCTTCACAGAAAAGAGAAACGCCGCCCCTTGAATGACCCGGAGTATGTATAACCTTAAGTGAAATTTCACCAAATTTTATGATATCTCCGTCTTTCATCATTTTATCAGGCGGCGGAGAATCCTCGGCACTCAAGCCGAAGCTCAGAGCCATTGAAGAAAGATGGGACAGCATGGGAGCATCTTCCTCATGGATAAGAATCTGGGCACCGGTTGCATCCTTCATGGCCTTGTTTGCAGCCACATGGTCAAAATGACCGTGTGTATTGATGATATACTTCAGAGTAAGTTTTTCATCTGCAAGAGCCATAAGAATTCTTTCATCTTCATCACCCGGATCTATTACAACAGCTTCCCTTGTTTTTTCACATCCAAGCACAAAACAATTGGCCATTATAGGTCCTACAGGCAATACTTTTAAAATCATATCAACTCTGCCTTTCATTTTTTTCCAGGGTTTTTCTTATACTGTCGAGAAGACCGTTAATGAACCCTCCCGATTCCCTTGTCCCGAACTTCTTTCCTATGTCTATGGCTTCATTAATGCTTACTTTGTATGGAATATCCAGACAGTAATAAAGTTCATAGACAGCAAGCCTTAAAATATTTCTGTCAACGCAAGACATCCTGTGCAGACGCCAGTTGCTTGAGTGTTCTTCTATAATTCTGTCAATATCGTCTTTGTTTTCAAGAACCCCGTCAGTGAGAAGATTTAAAAAATCTGATTCTCCTGAAGAAAGGTATTTTTTGAAAAGCTTTAGGCTTTCCATTGAAAAACTGTTTCTGATATCCATGTAGAAAAGAGCCTGAAGTGCAAGCTCCCTTGCTTTTCGACGATAACCCATCAATCAGTGCACCAGATTTTAAAGTTCCTTTATAAGATTTGCCATCTCAATTGCAGACATGGCAGCTTCAACACCCTTGTTTCCTGCTTTTGAACCTGCCCTTTCAATGGCCTGCTCTATTGTATCTGTGGTAAGTACTCCAAATACAACAGGAACACCTGTTTCAAGAGAAACCACAGCTATTCCTTTTGCAGCTTCACTGCTTACATATTCAAAATGAGGAGTAGCCCCTCTTATAACAGCACCAAGACAGATCACTGCATCGTATTTACCCTTTGCGGCAACCCTTTTTGCAATCAGAGGAATCTCAAAGGCTCCCGGCACTTTTATTATTTCGATATCGCTGTCTTCTGCACCGTGACGTACCAGAGCATCAATTGCGCCTCCTGTGAGACGGTCTGTTATAAAATCATTAAAGCGGGCAACAATTATTGCATATTTTTTCCCCGATGCATCAAGTTTTGCTTCAATTATTCCAGGCATTTTAACTTCCCTTTTTTATAAAAATTTTTCAAAAAATATGGAACACCAGTTTCTGCTATATCTTCTGCTCATGCTTGTTCACAGCTGTACCGACCTTTTCAAGCATATGCCCCATTCTCATTTTCTTGCACTGAAGGTATCCATGATTTATTTCATTTGGATCGATTTCTATTGGAACCTGCTCAACTATGCTCAGACCGTATCCTTCAAGTCCAACCATTTTTTTCGGATTATTTGTCATAAGCTTCATTTTCTTTACTCCCAGATCGGCAAGTATCTGAGCTCCGATTCCGTAATCACGCATATCAGGTTTGAAACCAAGCTTGATGTTTGCATCTACGGTATCATACCCCTGATCCTGAAGAACGTATGCCTTAAGTTTGTTCACAAGACCTATTCCCCGGCCTTCCTGTCTTATGTAAAGAAAAACTCCAGACCCTTCCTTTTCTATCTGCTGCATTGATTTGACAAGCTGATCTCCGCAGTCGCACCTCATGGAACCGAAGATGTCTCCTGTAAGACACTCTGAATGAACCCTTACAAGAACAGGTTTTTCCGGATCTATTTCTCCTTTAACCATGGCAATATGCTGAAAATCGTCTATATCGTTTTCATATACAATTGTACGGAACTCACCTGCAAATGCTGTGGGAATAACCGCCTCTGCCTTTTTATGAACAAAGGATTCATTGTGAAGTCTGTAGGAAATAAGTTCTGCTATTGTACAGATCCCTATATTGTGCTCTTCACTGAATTTTTCAAGTGAAGGCATTCGCGCCATGGAACCGTCATCGTCCATGATCTCGCAGATAACCCCCGAAGGCTTTAAACCGGCAAGTTTTGCAAGATCAACAGAGGCTTCAGTATGGCCGGCCCTTACAATTACTCCGCCGTCCTTTGCCCTTAGAGGGAAAATATGCCCCGGCCTTACCAGATCGTCGGGCTTTGCATCGTCAGCTATTGCTGTCTGAACAGTTTTTGCTCTGTCTGCTGCTGAAATACCTGTTGTTACACCTTCTCTTGCCTCGATTGAAACGGTAAAGGCTGTTTCATGTGCTGAAGTATTATCATCAACCATCATTGGAAGCTTCAGCTGTCTGCATCTTTCATCAGTAAGAGACATGCAGATAAGTCCGCGGCCGTATTTGGCCATGAAATTTATTACTTCAGGAGTAACTTTTTCAGATGCAATTGTAAGATCACCCTCATTTTCCCGGTCCTCATCATCTGTCAAAATAACCATTTTACCGGCTTTGATATCTTCTATGGCCTGTTTGATACTTATTCTTGGCATTTTCTTAACCCCGCTTTTTCCTACAGGAATCCATTGCTTCTCAAGAAGTCAATGGAAACTCCACCTTCTTTTTCCTGTGAAACTGAATTTTTTCCTGTAATAAGTTTTTCAATATATTTCCCAATCACATCTGCTTCAAGGTTTACCTTGTCTCCGGTTTTTCTTGAGCCTATGGTTGAAAGCCCTTTTGTATGAGGAATAATTGCAAGGGAAAAAAAATCGTCTCCAACTGAATTTATTGTAAGACTTGTTCCGTCCACTGCAATTGAACCTTTATCAATTACATACTTCATTATATTTGAAGGAGCTTTTATTTTAATAATTATTGCATTGCTCCTTTCTTCAACGGAAGAAATTTCTCCAACCCCGTCGATATGGCCTGTCACAATATGACCGTCAAGACGGCTTGAAAGCTTCAAGGCCCGTTCAAGGTTTACTTTCTGACCCGGCTTTGCATTTTTAAATGTTGATTTGTCTATTGTTTCAGGACTTATATCAACCTCAAAAATTCTGCCGCTTATTTTTACAGCAGTAAGGCATCCGCCGTTTACAGCTATGCTGTCACCGATTTTAGTTCCGTCAAGCTCAAAACCGGCCTCTATCGACATTCTTTTACCCTCTCCGACATCGGAAAGGGCTCTTATGGTTCCAAAACCTTCTATAATTCCTGTAAACATTCTAAGCTTTGTCCAATCATTAAAATTGTTTGTAAGCTAATATTACCACTTTTTTAAAAGTTTCAATAACCTAAGTTGAGCGATTTTCAAGTTTGCTGCATATACAAGGCAAATTGTATCAGGCTATACTTTTGCTATGCGTGATACAATTTAACGCCGTAGATGCAGTAAAATTGAAAAGCCCCCAAGGTTTCATATTTTTAAATATAATAAGCTTGATTCATTGAAAAGTTCTTAATTTAAAAATATGAAACGCTCAACTTAGGTAAAAAACAGGCCAGAGACATTCTTTGTAAAGACCAGCTTCAGCATCAGCTCTCCCCTCAACAAGAATATCATCATCAAAACTGCTTAATTTAGTATTGATGATTTTTACAGCATCTGCCATTTTTTCCGGCCCGTTTCCTGAAATCCCCTCAAATGCTTTTGAGCATGCCACAATTTTTGAACCGTAAAAAAAAGCAATCTGATCAATAAGCCCTTTATTTAAAAATGAACCTGCAATCATTGAACCGCCTTCAAACATAAGGCTTGAAATTTTTCTTTTCCCAAGCTCCTTAAGAAGACTTGAAAGACAAACCCTTGAGTTTTCATCT
>JBFWJK010000189.1:0-5659 GCA_050253255.1 Desulfobacteraceae bacterium
TCCCGCCAAATCTTTGCTTTGATCATGGAAAAATAATTTCAGACTATATAAAAGGAAGATAAATGAAGGATTTTGACAATGAATGGATAGATTTTTTAAAAGAAGTTTTTCTGAAGATTGGTATTGAACTGGACAATCACAGAACACTTCAGTTTCAGACCTATGCAAGGGAACTTGTTTTCTGGAACAGAAAAAAGAATCTTACTTCAATTACATCACCAAAAGAAATTGCTGTGCTTCACTTTGCAGACAGTGGTTTTGTTCTTCCTTTCCTTCCCGACACTGACAAAAAGATAATCGATTTCGGCACCGGAGGAGGCTTTCCCGGCGTTGTTCTCAAAATACTTTGTCCTGAACTTGACATTCACCTTCTTGATTCATCAGGGAAAAAAATAAGTTTTCTTAAATTCATAACAAGGGAACTGGGATTTAATGATGTAAAGTGCATCAATCAGAGGGGAGAGGTTTTTTCGTCGGAAAATAAAAATTCATTTGGATATGCAGTCTCAAGAGCATTTACAGCTCTGGACCTTTTTTATGAAATGATTGTGCCGTGCCTTGAAAAAACAGGGGAGTGCATTGCAATGAAAGGACCGGACACACAAAAGGAAATAGAAGATTTTAAAAACAGATCTTATATATATAATGATAGCACTTTTTACGGCAGAGATGTTTTGATGGATATACATGAATACAGACTTCCTGTTCTTGATCATGAAAGAAAAATCATATCCTTGACACATTCTGCAATTGTGAAATAAACTTCATCGATTTAAAAAACGACTCTTATTTTATCCGGAGGAAATATATGGACTATAAAGATACGCTTAATCTCCCTAAAACAGGTTTTCCCATGAAGGCAAGCCTGAGCGCCAAAGAACCGAAGCAGCTTGAGGAATGGGAAAAAATTGGCCTTTACAAAAAAGTGAGGGAAAAATCAAAGGGGAGGGAAAAGTTTATTCTCCATGACGGCCCTCCGTATGCAAACGGAAATATTCATCTTGGTACAGCCTTAAATAAAATTTTAAAGGATATAATAATCAGATCCCGTCAGATGTCTGGATTTGATGCTCCATATGTTCCCGGATGGGACTGCCACGGCCTCCCAATCGAACATAACGTGGATAAAAAACTTGGCTCCAAAAAAAAGGATATGACTGCCTCAGAGGTAAGGGACGAGTGCAGAAAATATGCAAATAATTTCATTGAAATCCAGAAAGATGAGTTTAAAAGACTTGGAGTAATGGGTGAGTGGAATAATCCGTATCTTACTATGAATTATGAATATGAAGCAAGAATTGCAAGGGAATGCATGCAGTTTGGAATTGATGGCGGCCTTTACAAGGGGAAAAAACCGATCCATTGGTGCTGCAGCTGTCAGACTGCTCTTGCAGAAGCTGAAATTGAGCATAAGGACAATACTTCTCCTTCAATTTTTGTGAAGTTTAAAGCTGTGGATAATCTGGGAATGTCTGAACTTGACGGCAAGGAGATCTTTGCAGTTATCTGGACAACAACTCCGTGGACTATTCCTGCAAACCTTGGAATCTGTGTTCATCCTGATTTTATTTATGAGGCGATTCAGGGTAAAAGTGCAAATGAAGTATATATAGTTGCAAAGGAACTATCAAAAAATCTTTGTGAAAAATTTGGTATTGATTACAAACCTTTAAAGGAATTTGAAGGGCGTGAAATAGAAAACAAGAAATGCCTTCATCCTTTTTATGACAGAGAGTCCCTTGTAGTGCTTGGAGAGCATGTTACTCTTGAATCTGGTACAGGTCTTGTCCATACAGCCCCCGGCCATGGTGCAGACGACTTTATTGTGGGCCAGAAATACGGACTCGATGCCTATGCTCCTGTAAAAGACAACGGTACTTTTACAAAGGATGCCGGAGAAGACCTTGAAGGACTTTTTGTTTTCAAGGCAAATGAAGTTATAAATGAAAAGCTTGAAAACCTTGGAATGCTTGTTTTAAAGGAAAATATTTCCCATTCGTATCCACATTGCTGGAGATGCAAGAAGCCTGTTATTTTCAGAGCTACTCCCCAGTGGTTTATCTCAATGGAAACAAATGATTTAAGAAAAAGATCGCTGGAAGAAATTGACCGGGTAAACTGGATTCCGAAATGGGGACGTGACAGAATTTTCAATATGATTGAAAACAGACCTGACTGGTGTGTTTCAAGACAAAGGGTCTGGGGAGTTCCGATTCCTGTATTTTACTGCGAGGAATGTGAAGAGACCTTTATAAACAATGAAACTCTTGAAAAGGTTTACACTCAATTCAAAGATCATGGTGCAGGAATCTGGTTTGAAAAAGAGCCGGAGTATTTTCTTCCCAAAGATGCAAAATGCAGTAAATGCGGATCAGGTTCCTTTAAAAAGGAAACAAATATTTTGGATGTATGGTTTGACTCAGGTGTTAGCCATGCAGCTGTTCTGGATGAAAGAAAAGATGAGCTTTTATGGCCTGCAGACCTTTACCTCGAGGGAAGCGACCAGCACAGAGGCTGGTTTCACAGCTCCCTTTTAACATCAGTTTCAAACTATGGAAGCGCTCCATATAAATCGGTTTTAACCCACGGGTTTGTTGTTGACGGAAAAGGGAAAAAAATGTCCAAATCTGTCGGGAACGTAATTGCGCCAAAAGAGGTAATAAATAAATACGGAGCTGAAATTTTAAGACTATGGGTTTCTGCTTCCGACTACAGGGAAGACATAAGAATTTCAGACAATATTCTTCGTCAGCTTTCAGATGCATACAGAAGAATAAGAAACACATGCAGATTTTTAATCGGAAACCTTTCAGATTTTAATCCTGATACTGAAAAGGTTAGCTATGAAAAGCTTTCCCAGCTGGACAGATATATGCTCCACAGACTAAATGAAGTTGTAAAAAGAGTTTTGAAGGCATACGATGATTATGAATTCCATGTGATTTACCATACAATATATAATTTCTGCACAGTTGATCTTTCCTCTCTTTATCTTGATATAGAAAAAGACTCTCTTTATGTACTTGGAAAGGACTTTACAGAAAGAAAAGCTGTTCAGACAGTCATGTTTGAAATTTTAAATTCTCTTGCAACGATGATGGCTCCGGTTCTTCCTTTTACAGCAGAAGAAATTTATTCTTATATGCCCGATGGAAGCTACAAGGAAGAAAGTATTCACCTTGCCTCTCTTCCAAAGCCTGTTTCAGAGTGGACAGATAATGATTTGAACGAAAAATTCAAAACAATGATTAAAATAAGGGATGTTGCATTAAGAGCTCTTGAAGAAGCAAGAACCAGAAAGATTATAGGTCATCCGCTTGATGCAGGGATTAATCTTTTTGCATCGGGAAATCCTCTTGAGGTAATAAAGTGGTACAAAGGTGACCTGAGTGAGTTTTTCATTGTTTCCCAGTGTACTGTTTCAGATGTAAATGAGAAAACAGAAGATTCTGTTTCAAGTGAAGAGCTTGAAGATTTTTTTGCAGGAGTTTACAAGGCAAAAGGTGAAAAATGTGCAAGATGCTGGCACTACAGTGAGTCAATAGGTCAGGATGAAAAATATGGCGATGCCTGTGAAAGATGTGTGAAAGTTTTAAAGGCAATCAGCTGAGATAAATTGTTAAACTGATTTTAAAAAACCCTTGTGTCTTAAGGCACAGGGGTTTTGATTATTGACTTAAATTCAGACCCCTTTTTTATAAATCTTTAAACACGGCTCTTAAATATGGATCACAGACTTAAATTCGTATTGATAGTTTTGTCTGGTGTTATTCTGGATCAGGCTGCAAAATTTATTGTTATTCAGTATATTCCGCTTTATGAAAGTATTGGAATAATTCCCGGTTTTTTTGATCTGACCCATCTCAGAAACCCGGGTGGAGCATTTGGTTTTTTAGCTGATAAATCACAGAATATAAGGGTTTTTGTTTTTATATTTATGGCGTTTCTGGCTCTTTTTCTTATTTTGTGGTTTTACAGGACAACAGACGAAAATCTTAAATGGCTCAGAGCCTCGTATGCAATGATTTTTTCCGGTGCGGTGGGTAACCTGATCGACAGGATAAGATTTGGTTATGTGGTTGATTTTTTAGATGTATATATAAAAAATATGCACTGGCCTGCATTCAATGTTGCAGATTCTTTCATTACAATTGGAATGGGAATTATTGTTTACCACGTTGTTTTTAATAAAATACCTGAAAATTAAAAAGGTCATTCAATGCATCCTGTTTTTTTTGAATACAAGTCGATTGTGATTCATACATACGGAGTTATGGCGGCAATCGGTTTTTTGTGTGCAATAATTGTTTCAGGTTTTCTGGCAGGAAAAGAAAACATAAAAAAAGATGACATTTCCGATCTTGCAGTCTATGTGATTTTATCTGCGGTAATCGGTGCAAGAGTGTTTTATTTTTTTGTTGAACCCCGGTATTTTTTAGAAAATCCATTTGAAATATTCAAAATATGGAAAGGCGGGCTTGTCTTTTACGGAGGATTTATTTTTGGCCTTGCCGGAGCGCTTGTTTTTATAAAAAAAAGGAATCTTCCACTTGGAAAAACTGCAGATGTAATCGCCCCTGCACTTGCATTGGGACACGGAATCGGAAGAACAGGCTGCTTTTTTGCAGGCTGCTGTTATGGAAAGCCTGCAAGTCTTCCCATAGGAATAGTTTTTAAAAATCCAGATGCGCTTGCTCCACTTAATATAAGTCTTCATCCTGTTCAGCTTTATTCTTTTATTTCAAATATTTTTCTTTTCGGCGTTCTTATGTTTTTTTACAAAAAAAAGAAAAATCACGGCGATGTTTTTCTTTTATATCTTTTTTTGTATGGAATATTAAGAATGATAATAGAGTATTTCAGAGGAGACAACAGGGGTGACTTTATTTTAGGGATATTTTCAGTATCACAGTTTATAGGCCTTATGGCAGTTTTGTCTGCCTGTCTGATTTATGTTTTGAAAACCAGAAAAACTGAGAATTTGAAATAATGAGTGAAACAGATTTTTTTGATTTGGAAAAAAAGCCTGGAAGCCTGAAAAAAAAATCAGGTCTTTTTTATATATACGGAGATTCTTATCTTTGCGAACTTGCAAAGACTCAAATTATTGAATTTCTCCTTTCATCAGGTAAAAATCAGTTTTCTGTTGAAAAGTATGACGGAAATTTCAAGGGAATAGATGAAGTCCTTGAAAATGTTTTTACATATTCTTTTTTTTCAGACAAAAAAATAGTTGTTTATGAAAACCCTGCCTTTTTTGATAATGACCCTGACAAAGCAAAATCAATAGAAAAAATTAAAAAATCATATAACCAGAACAGGCTTGATTTAAGCGCTTCAGCTCTTTTGAGAATCTTTTCTGATGAAAAAGAAAATGATGACTTATTTTATGATGGCCTTGCAGAAAAAATAAAAAAAGAGTTTTTAAATGAAGAAGATAATGGTTCATGGGTTGATCAGGTTGTTTCATATGCAAGGGAAAATAACATCAGGGCAAGCGGTAAAAAGGAAGAGGCCGATATTTTTACAGAGTGGCTTGAAAAGGAATTCCCTGAAAATAATTATCTGTTAATAATTTCTTCCAAAACAGATAAAAAAATAAAAATATATAAAAAAATTAATGAAATATGTTAAATCATCAATTGTCTTATTACTGCTG
>JBFWJK010000190.1:0-5615 GCA_050253255.1 Desulfobacteraceae bacterium
TCCTGTACCGTCTGTATATACTTCGCCTAATTTTTCACAATCGTTTCGGGATAAATTTCCCCTGTAATGTATATATCGGCTGTACACGCGACAGGATCATATTTTTCATGTTCTCCGTTAACAGAAACAATTATATGAGTAAAATTCGGATCAGATTTATAGCTTTCAAAATACTTGTCAGCAGAAAAGTTTTTTTCTGAACCTTTATAAATTGTACGCCAGTATCCTCCATTATATCTTGCATGCAAAGTCACATACTTAAAAGTCCCGGACACAGGATTTATCTTTAAAACATCCCCTGAAGATACAGATTCGGAAGGAATCGTAATATAATTACCCCCTTTTTTCTTGGTTTTGGCGTCACCTGTACCGTCTGTATATACTGCTGCAATTTTCCGGTTTTTTAATTTATTGATACTTTTTGCGTCTGTTTTGGTTTTGTCCTGTGTTTTACTTAAATCAACAATTGCAAATTTTTCATTTTGAGTAATGGATTGTGCGTCTGCATTGATCTGTATTTTCCCCTGTCTTTCAACAGCAGACAAATATCGGCCTGTATGGGACTTAAAAGCATATTTGCCTTCAGCCGGAAAATGAATAAGTTCAAATTTTTCCCAACTGCCGATAGCCGGGCGGTTAACATAAATAGTGCTTCCCTCGGCACATACATACTTATCTTCGGATGATTTCAATCCAACAATATTTTTTTCAGGAAGTTTTATAAGGGTAAATATTTCAAGACTGTCAAGTGTTGAAGAATCGGCAGATAATTGAACTGAACCGCTTTTACCAAGTCCAATATAATTACCATTAAAAGTTCTTATGGCTATTTTGCCTGTGCCCGAAATTATATCACCCTCAATTTTTTTCACAGCGCATATATTTATTTTAGAAATACAGGGTACAGGTTCATATTTTTCATGTCCTCCGTTTACAGAAACAATAATATGGGTGCAGTCAGGCTCAGACTTTAATGACTTAAAATATTTTTCAAACGGAAAATTTTTTTCTGTCCCCTGATAAATTGTCTTCCAGTACCCCCCTTTATATCTTGAATGAAGAGTAACATATTTAAATGTGCCGGAAACAGTCTCAATATTAAGGGTATCGCCCTGCTTGAGCGACTCTATTGCAACAGAAAGATAATTGCCTCCTTTTTTCTTGGTTCTGCCGTCACCTGTGCCGTCTGTAAAAACAGATCCCGACTGAATACAGTTTTCTGTATTACTTAAACTGCTGCCAAAAGAAATTGAAGGAATTACTAAAAGCAAAGAAAAAAATAAACCAAGTCTGATTTTCATTTTTAGGCCCCGATTATTTAATGTTGATTTTATGGTGTCTTTATTATTTATAGATTTTTAAAAAAAATTATTCAACTGCTGAATAAAGTTGTTATTGAACAAATTATTCTTTAATTTAGATAGTAATTGGCCAAAAACTGGAATTTTTTGTTCAGTTCAAGGAAGATGAAAAATTTAACCGCAGGAATACATGTAGTATTTTGAGGATTAAATTTTGATTCTGACGCAGAAATGGGCAAAAAAGGCTGTTTTTGTTCAGCAACTAAATAAGACTTGATTCTTTTCTGATATAAAAACAGGTAAAAATAAATTTATGCCAATAACAATAAAAAGCCGAAAATCTTTAAGTGCAGCAGGAGCTGAAGGCGGACTGATTGTTTTTTCACTTCTGCCGTTTTTTTCTGTAATTGAAAAAAGCTCACTCACTGAAACAATGATATGGTCAATTCCTGCATTTGCTTCTTTTTTTTCATGCATTTTATCGGCATCTCTTTTGAGAAAATATCCGGAGCATGCTAAAAAAGCCGGTTTTCTTTCTGCTCTTTTATGTTTTTTTTCATTTTATGAAAAATTAGTAAAAAATCCCTTTGCATTTCTTTTTGCTCTGATCTGTCTGATAACAATATTTTTTGTGCTCAAAGACTACAGGTCACGCAATGGAAAGCCTTCTGAAACAAGTCATGAACTCAGATGCTTCAAAAGAACAGTCTGGGCATCTTCTTTGTTTCTTCCCTTTTTTTTTATTTATCTGCTTCCGTTTGAAAAAAACCATCTGATTTCATCTTCAGCTCTCCATATTTCACTTTTCATAAATCAGTTTATTTTTATAAGATTTGCAAATTCAAGGGAAAACAAAAGCATCAGACAGCTCTATATTTCCTATGGGATTTTAACCCTGGTTTTTTCAGTGATGTCTTTTCTCATAATTAATTCTCTTATTCCCTTTTTCATTATTCTTATAAATCTTTTAATCCTTTTCAGGGAAAAAGGGTTTTATTCGAAAATGAAATGGCTTGAAATAATTCTGGATCATCCTGCCAGAATACTTATTTCAGGTTTTTTGCTCCTGTGTGGTTTTGGAACTTTTCTTCTTTATCTTCCAATAAGTTCAGCAGGAGAAAAAATAAGCCTTCTTGATGCCGCCTTTACTTCTGTAAGTGCAGTCTGTGTAACAGGGCTTATTGTTCTTGACACTCCTGTCGATTTTTCAGGCACAGGCCAGTTTTTCATTCTTTTACTTATCCAGCTTGGCGGACTTGGAATTATGACAATAACTGCAGCAGGCCTTCACGCAGTTGGCCGGAGGCTGAGCCTGAGACATGAAAAAATAATGGCATCAAGTGCTGACACTGACCATAAAACTCTTTTTTCAAGCCTAAAATATATTGTGATTTTTACCTTTACTGCCGAAGCAGCCGGAGCTTTAATACTTTCCGTTCTTTTTATCCTGAACGGAGACTCTTTTTCTCAGGGAGCCGCAAGGGGAATATTTACTTCAGTATCAGCTTTCTGCAACGCAGGGTTTGCTCTTCAGTCAGACAGTCTTATCGGATACAGCACAAACATATTTGTGCTTCATACAATCGGGCTTCTGATTATATTCGGAGGAATTGCACCGGCCACTACATTTCTGATACCAAAATGGATCAAAGGTAAAAAAATCCCTTTGTCTGCATACATTCCTCTTACAGCTACTGTAATTCTTCTTGTTTTTGGGACTCTTTGTATTCTTGTTTTTGAATGGAACGGCTTTTTATCCCAATTCAGTTTTTTTCATAAACTGAGCAATGCCTGGTTCCAGTCTGTAACCCTTAGAACAGCAGGATTCAATTCGGTAGACCTAAGCTCTTTATCAGACCCCATGCTCATTTTTATGATTTTATTCATGTTCATCGGAGGAAGCCCCGGCGGAACTGCAGGAGGCGTAAAAACAACAGCTTTTGCTCTTATTCTGATTGCATTTGCCTCAAACATCAAAGGAAGAAAAGATATAGTACTAAAAGCAAGAACAATTCCCCAGCAAAGCATAAACAAGGCAATTACAACAATTGCCGCAGGAGCCATGCTCTGGTTTGCTTTTGTAATAATGCTTGAAACAACCCAGACAATAAATGCTTCAGATATATTATTTGAAGTTGCCTCAGCTATTGGAACGGTAGGTCTTTCAACTGGAGCAACAGCTCTTCTTGATGAAATCGGAAAATTCATTATAATGGCAGCAATGTTTACCGGAAGAATAGGTTCTGTTACTCTTTTCATGCTCTTGACAGAAGAAACAAGAACAAGATCTTCAAAATGGCCCGAAGAAAAAATAACCATTACCTGAACAGGAGAAAAAATGCCTCAGCAGATTATTATAATAGGCCTTGGACAGTTTGGTATGTCCCTTGCCAGAACACTTTCTGAAAAAAATGCTGAAGTGCTTGCCGTTGATCCAAAAAAACATCTCGTTGAAGAGGCAGCCTCTTTTGTCACAGAAGCCGTTGTTATGGATGCTTCAGACGAAGCCGAGCTTTCCAGTCTCAATCCTTCCAAAAGAGATGCTGTTATATGTGCAATAGGAGACGACTCCAGAGAGTCTTCAATCATATGTACTGCACTTTTACGCCAGATGGGCACACCCTATATTGTTTCAAGGGCAAATGACAGGCTTCATGAAAGAATACTGAGACTTGTCGGAGCCCACGAAATTATAAACCCGGAAATGGAATTTGGTAAAAGATTTGCCAACAGACTTTTATACAGAAAGGCTATTGCAGACTCTCCACTTGGAGATGAGCTCAACCTCACTGAAATAAAGATTCAGCCATACATGACCGGCAAAACACTTATCGAACTTGAACTTCCCAAAAAATTCGGAGCAATTGTTGTCGGCTTCAGAAAAAACATAACAGGCAATATTGTCCTCCCCGATCCCAACGAACCTCTCAATGAAAACGACACCCTGATCATTGCAGCAAACGAAGATGTAATTCCAAAACTTATCAGAGGAAAATAAAATGAAAACTTCAAGCTCTGTAAGAGCCGGAATATGGATTCTTATTGTATCAAACCTTCTCATGGCTTTTGGATCAATCTGGGTTTTGATGAGAATGTCTCCTGCAATTGAACACATTATTGCAAGAAACGAACGTTCCCTTTATTCCTGTGAAGTTATGCTTGCTTCCCTTGCAGCGGAAAATGAAAAAATACAGAATAAGATGCTTGTAAAAAATTTTGAAGATGCTCTTGAGTCAGCAAAAAACAACATCACTGAAGAAGGTGAGATAAAACAGCTTGAAAATATTGAAAAAAATTACAAAGATGCTTTTGAAGGTAATTATTTAAAAAAAGAAGAGATTATCGATCATATTACAAAGCTGTCTCAAATCAACAGACAGGCAATGATTGAAGCCGACCTTAAGGCTAAACAATACGGATACGCAGGTGCATGGGCAATAGTATTCATGGCAGGATTTGTATATTTTACCGGACTTTTATTTAAAAGAAGCATTATAAAAAATCTGCTTGCACCAATTGATGAAATCCACAAAGTCATAATTGCAAACCTTAAAAATGAAAAAATGAGAAGATGTTCGGGAACAGAACTTCCAAAAGATATTGAAAGAATTTATCTCGATCTTAATAAATACATAGACAAAAATCAGTCAGGCAGAACTTTTTTCGAATAAATTTAAATAAAAAACTTTATTTCAGCCTCTTTTTCAGACCCAAATTAAAAATAAAACTTTTTGATAATTAAAAACAAGGCAGAATACAATGGCAAGATTTTTAAAAAGCAAAAAGGCATCAATTGGCAAAATCCCCGGAGAACCTGTTTTTATAGGAATCAAAAAAGTAGATGAAATTTCCTGCGAAGTATTAAAGTATAACAAAGACTTTATCGAGGAATCGTCCAGGGATGAGATTGATGAAAAACTTTTAGTTCAAAGTGATGATTTTATAACCTGGATAAATATAACAGGCCTTCATACCCCTGAAAAGCTTGATAAAACAGCCTCACAATTCAATATCCATCCGCTTGTCATGGAAGATATTGCAAATACAGGTCAAAGGCCCAAAATTGAAGAATATGACGATCTTGTTTTCATTGTTTTTAAAATGATAAATTATGACGAGGAAAATGAAAAAATATTCAATGAACAGGTAAGTCTGGTCTTAAAGGATAATCTGCTGATAACCTTTCAGGAAAGAAAAGGTGATGTCTTTGATTCAGTAATGTAAAGAATAAGAAAAAAAAAAGGAAGGATAAGAATCCTTAAGGCAGATTATCTTTGCTATGCTCTCCTTTATTCCCTTGTGGACAATTATCTT
>JBFWJK010000191.1:0-5514 GCA_050253255.1 Desulfobacteraceae bacterium
ATAATAACCGCACTGAAAAAATTCAGGGCGGTTTTTAAATCAGATATGGCAATCTTTAAAATCAGTCTTTTTTATCGGCATCAGCCATAAATTTAAGGGTCTGATATCTCTGGTTTATTTCTTCTTCAATCTTACCTCTCAGTTTTTTGGACTCTTCAGGGAAGCTTCTTTCAAGCATTGCATATCTGTTTTCGCCTGAAAGGAAGTCCTGCAGTGTTCCGTCCGGAGCTTTTGATTCAAGAACAAACGGATTTTTTCCTTCTTTTGCAAGCATCGGGTTGAATCTGTATAGAGGCCAGTAACCTGAATCAACTGCAAGTTTCTGTTCATACTGACTCTTGCCCATACCAAGCTTCAGCCCCTGATTGATACATGGAGCATAACAGATGACAATTGAAGGTCCCGGGTATGCTTCTGCCTCTGCAAAAGCTTTGAGTGTCTGCTGCTTGTTTGCACCCATTGCAACTGAGGCAACATAAACATAACCATAGGTCATTGCCATTCTGCCGAGATCTTTTTTGGAAGTCTTTTTACCTGAAGCGGCAAATTTGGCTATTGAACCTGTAGGAGTGGCCTTTGAAGACTGACCGCCTGTGTTTGAATATACTTCTGTATCAAGAACAAGGATGTTTATATCCTCTCCTGATGCAAGAACATGGTCAAGTCCGCCGTATCCAATGTCATAAGCCCATCCGTCACCGCCGAACACCCAGTGGGATTTCTTTACAAAAAGATCTGCCTGAAGAGCTATTTCATCAATAAGATCACTTTCAGGTGCCATAGGCAGAAGAGCTTCAAGTCTGTCTGCAGCCTCTTTTGATTTTTCTGCATCCCACATTGAATCAAGCCACTGAGCCATTGCATCTTTAAGTTCTGAAGGCAGATCTTCTTCCATTGCCTGTCTCACTTTGTCTGCAAGGGCATTTCTTCTGTGGGTCATTGAGACCTGAATACCGAATCCGAATTCTGCAGCATCTTCAAACAGTGAGTTGCCCCAGGTTGGCCCGAATCCGTCGCTGTTTGTGCAGTATGGGAAAGAAGGTGCTGAACCGCCGAAGATTGATGAACATCCTGTTGCGTTGGCAATAAGCATTCTTTCACCGAAAAGCTGTGTAAGAACCTTGATGTAGGGTGTTTCACCGCAGCCTGAACATGCGCCTGAGAATTCCATGAGAGGTTTGTACAGCTGGCTTCCCTTGACTGTGTCACGCTTGAGAAGTCCTTCTTTGAAAGGAATCTGAAGCGAGAATCTGTGATTTGGAACCTGCTCATCTCTTTGGGTGTCAATCGGTTTCATGACAAGAGCTGATTCTTTTGCAGGACAGATGTCAGCACAGTTTCCGCAGCCAAGGCAGTCAAGAGTGTTTACCTGAATTCTGAATTTATAGTCTTCAAGCCCCTTGCCTTTAGCTTCTATTGTTTTGAATGTTGAAGGTGCACCTTCAAGCTCTTCGTCTTTTGCGAAGACAGGAAGGATAGCTGCATGAGGACAAACAAAAGCACACTGGTTGCACTGGATGCAGTTTTCTGCAATCCATTCAGGAACTTCAATTGCAACACCGCGTTTTTCATACTGGCTTGTTCCTACAGGGAATATTCCGTCCGGCTCAAAAATGCTGACAGGAAGCTTGTCTCCCTGCTGAGCATTGATAGGGAATACAACATCTTTGATGTATTCAGGAATTTCTGAATCTTTATTAAGAGCGCCTTTTGGATCAGCATCTTTCCATGCTTCAGGAACCTTTACTTCCTTGATTGCGTCAAGAGCTTTGTCAACAGCATTTATGTTCATGTCAACAATTGACTGGCCTTTTTTGCCGTAGGTTTTGTCAATGTCTTTTTTGAGAAGATCAATTGCCTGGTCAACAGGAAGAACGTTTGCAAGCTTGAAAAATGCAGCCTGCATTATCATGTTTATCCTGCCGCCCAGTCCGACTTCCGATGCAATCTTAATGGCATCTATCATATAGAATTTAATGTTTTTGTCGGCTATTGTCTTTTTCATTTTTGCAGGGAGATGAGCCTCAAGTTCCTTGTCGTCCCAGTGTGCATTCAGAAGGAATGCTCCGCCTTCCTTGATACCTTCAAGAATATCATAGGTGTCTACATAGCTCGGTTTGTGGCAGGCAATGAAATCGGCCTTGTTGATAAGGTAGGTCGACTTGATCGGAGAATTACCGAATCTAAGATGAGATATTGTAATACCGCCCGATTTTTTTGAGTCGTATGAGAAGTATCCCTGGGCGTACATGTCTGTATTGTCGCCGATAATTTTGATAGCTGTTTTGTTTGCACCGACAGTTCCGTCAGACCCGAAGCCCCAGAATTTACATCTTACAGTTCCTTCAGGAGCTGCATCATATTCTTCTTTGATTTCCAGAGATGAGTATGTAACGTCGTCTTCAATACCCACAGTAAAGTGGTTTTTGGGCGCCATGCTGTTCATGTTGTCGTAAATGGCTTTTACCATTGAAGGTGTAAATTCTTTGGAACCCAGGCCGTATCTTCCTGCAGTAACTTCAGGAGCTTCTCTTTTTTCAAAGAAAGCTGTGCAAACGTCAAGATAAAGAGGATCACCAATTGCACCGGGTTCCTTTGTACGGTCAAGAACAGTTATTCTGTTGCATGATGCAGGAATTGCGTTAAGAAAATCCTCGGCAACAAAAGGTCTGTAAAGTCTTACTTTTACAAGTCCCACTCTTTCTCCGTTTTTGTTCATGCTGTTTATTGTTTCTTCAATTGTCTCGCATGAAGAACCCATTGAAACAATAACTCTTTCAGCTTCCGGATGACCTACATAATCATACAGGCTGTATTTTCTGCCGGTGATCTGATAAATTTTCTTGAAGTAGTCTTTTACTATTCCTGGAAGTGCGTAGTAGAAAGCGTTTGCAGCTTCTCTTCCCTGGAAGTATATGTCAGGGTTCTGAGCTGTTCCTCTGATTTCCGGGTGCTCGGGGTTCATTGCATTTTGTCTGAAAGCATCTACGGATGCAAAGTCTGTTATTGAAGCTATAGCGTCATAATCTATGCTTTCAATTTTCTGAATTTCATGTGAAGTTCTGAAACCGTCAAAGAAATGAAGGAAAGGTACTCTTCCCTCAATTGCACACAGATGAGCTACAAGAGAAAGATCCATTACTTCCTGGACAGAGTTTGAACAAAGCATTGCCCAGCCGGTCTGTCTCACTGCCATAACGTCTGAGTGATCACCGAAAATGGAAAGTGCATGGCTTGCAAGAGCTCTTGCTGTCACATGGAAAACACCTGGAAGAAGCTCCCCGGATATTTTATACATGTTTGGAATCATCAGCAGAAGACCCTGTGAAGCTGTGAAAGTGGAAGTTAAAGCTCCGGCTGCAAGTGAGCCGTGGACAGCACCGGCTGCACCGGCTTCAGACTGCATTTCCCTGACTGTGACTTTCTGTCCGAAAACATTCTTTCGTCCGTCAGCAGACCATGCGTCGATAATTTCACCAATAGGTGAAGAAGGGGTGATGGGATAAATTGCTGCCACATCGCTTAAAGCATAAGCAATATGTGCCGCTGCGGTGTTTCCGTCAACTGTCATCATTTTTTTTGACATTGAAACCATCCTCTTTCTTTTGAAGTTTTTTGATATTAATCCTTACCTGACCAAAATGAATAAAAAACGCATTTTGCCCTGATAAATTCCAATGATTCAGAACTTTACCCGGGCAGAAGACAATTATAGTGTCCTGTTTCTTTTCAAAGTCTGCCGGAGCATTTCCATCATTTTCAGGTTTTAGTCTAGTTCAAAGAAACAAAAATTTTATTAAACTATATCCTTAATATGAACAATTATCTTATGTAAAGAAAAAAATTCAGAGCATTTTGATATTGGAAAGTCTTTTCCCCGACTTGAGCAGCGAATAAAAATCCTTTGCAGGAAGAGGCCTGCTGAAATAAAAGCCCTGAATTTCATCGCAGCTCAGTGTTTTCAATACATCTGCCTGTGTTTTTGTTTCAACGCCTTCGGCAGTTACCTTGAGATTCAGGTTGGAAGCAAGAGAAAGAATAGATTTGATAATTGAAACATCATCATTGGAATCAGGGAAGTCGTCCAGGAATGATTTGTCTATTTTTAATTCATCCACAGGAAATTTCTTAAGATATCCAAGTGACGAATAACCTGTACCGAAATCATCTATGGATATCTTGGAACCCATTTCTTTAATTTTTCTGGTTATTTCTGATGCAAGCACGGGGTCTGACATAACAACACTTTCGGTTATTTCAAATTTTACAAATTGAGGCTTTGAAACGGTTTTTCTGAAAATGGAATCGATTTTTTCAATGAGCTCAGGATCCTGGAACTGTGCTCCCGAAAGATTGACAGATACTTCAAGATCTTTAAAGCCGGACTCATGCCAGGATTTCATTTCAGCAAAAGCCTGCTTCATTACCCATTCTCCGATTGGAATAATGTGTCCTGTTTCCTCAGCAATGGGAATAAAAAGAGCTGGAGAAATGACCTGGCCGTTTTTTATCCATCTTATAAGAGCCTCTGCGCCTGTTATTATGCCGCTTGCAAGAGAAACCTTGGGCTGATAATAAAGTTCGAATTCATTGTTTGAAAGTGCGTATGCAAGATTTTGCTCTGTTTCAAGCTGTTTAGCCGCTGACTCATCCATTGACGGAGTGAAAAATGATATGGTTCTCCTGCCTTTGTTCTTACCGCGATACATTGCCATTTCAGCATTTTTTACAAGCACTTCTGCAGTTTCACCATCCTGCGGGAAAAATGAAATCCCAATATTTGATCCGCAGAATATTTCTCTTTCATCAATTTTGTAAGGCCCTTCAATTATTTTCTGAATATCGGAAGCTTTTTTTATGATTTTATTCTGACTTGAAGCATCAGGAGCAAGGATGATAAATTTATCCCCTACAAATCTTGCTATTACCATTTCTTCGGGGATATTTTTTTTCAGTCTTTCTGCAAAAAGATATAAAAGTCTGTCACCGGTAATATGACCTAGTGTGTCGTTGATATTTTTAAAATTGTTAATATCAATGAATAAAAGAGCAAAGCTTTCCTTTCTTTTTCTGCTGAAACTGATTTTCTGTTCTGTAATATCTGTAAAGAGAGTTCTGTTGGGAAGCCCGGTTGTTGCATCGTGGTAGGTCTGGTAATGTATTTTTTCCTTGTTCAGGATCGATTCTGTTATATCATGAAAAATGCCTATATAATTTACAACTTCTCCTGATTTGTCTCTGATTGCGGTAATGGAAAGCCATTCAGGGTAGGCCTGGCCGTTTTTTCTTCTGTTCCAGATTTCTCCTGCCCATTGTCCTGTGTGGATAATGCTCTGCCACATTTTTTCATAGAATTTTTTATCATGCTTGTCAGACTTTAAAATTCTCGGATTTCTGCCTTTTACCTCTTCTTTTGAAAAACCGGTTATTTCTGAGAAAAGCGGGTTTACCCTTAAGATATTGCCATGGGAATCTGTTATGCATATTCCTTCTATCGAATTCTGGAAAAAAGCC
>JBFWJK010000192.1:0-5407 GCA_050253255.1 Desulfobacteraceae bacterium
AAGGTTGATGCCGCAAGCATGATAGATATCCTGTCCATTGCCTGCCAGAAAGGCTCATCAATAACTCTTATAGCGGATTCCGGTGAGGATAAGGAAATTTTTGAAGAAATAAAAAATATTATTCTAAACGGTTTTGGAGAATAAATTTTGAATGATCAATCACTTGAAAAAAGAATAACCGGTATTGCCGGTGCTCCTGGCATTTGTATTGGAAAAGCTTACCTTGTAGATTCAGGGGGAGTTGATGTTATAAAAAAATACAACCTTGCAGAAGATGAGATTAAAGCAGAAGTCGCTAGATTTAAAACAGCAGTTAACAGTGCAAAAAACGAACTTAAGGAAGTCATCAGAAATACTCCTCAGGCCCTTGGAGAACATGTTCAGATTCTTGAAACCCACCTTTTGCTTTTTAAAGACAAAATGCTTTATGAAAAAACCATAAAAGCAATAGAGAACAAAGGGTTCAATGCCGAATGGGCTCTAAAGACAGTAGTGGATGAAACAAAAAGAATTTTTAAAAACATTGAGGATGAGTATTTAAAAAGCCGCGGGGCAGATATTGTTCATGTTGCCGACAGAATAATGCTCAATCTTACAGGTGCCGTGGAAGTAAATATTGCAGATATAAGAAAAAGAGTCATTCTTGTGGCCAAAGACCTTTCCCCAGCACAGACAAGTCAGATCCAGCTGGATAAAATAATGGGATTTGTAACAGACAAGGGCGGAACAGCATCACACACAAGCATTATTGCAAGGACACTTGAACTGCCGTGTGTACTGGGCCTTGAAAATGCTACGTTACAGATAAAAAATGACGATATAATTATTGTAGACGGCCTTGAAGGTCTTGTAATAATCAATCCCGACGAAGAGACTCTGCTCGAATTCGAACAAAAAAAGAAAGACTATGAGCAAAGACAGGCCGAGGTAACAAGGACAAGCCATCTTCCGGCGAGAACAAAAGACGGTGTTACAATAAATGTAATGGGAAATATCGAATTTGCTGAAGAGGTTGTTTCTGTAAAGGACCATGGCGGAGACGGAGTAGGCCTTTACAGGACTGAGTTTCTCTACATGAACAGAGACAATTATCCCGATGAGAATGAGCAGTTTGATAAATACAGAGAAGTTGCTGAACTGATGTCTCCAGGCGAAGTAATAATAAGAACTCTTGATATTAACGGAGACAAAGCGCTCAAGTACAACAGGGATCAGCTGCCGGAAACAAATCCTGCTCTTGGCCTGAGAGCAATCAGGTTCTGCCTCAAAAAAAAGGAAATATTCAAATCCCAGCTCAGGGCAATTTTAAGGGCCTCATATTTTGGAAAAATAAAAATTCTTTTTCCTATGATTTCATCGCTTGGTGAAGTTCTTGAAGCAAAAAGAGTTCTTTGCCAGTGTCAAAAAGAACTTGATGAAAATAAAATAAAATGGGACAGGGACATAAAGACAGGAATTATGATAGAAGTTCCTTCTGCTGCAATTATAGCTGATATACTTGCAAAAGAAGTCGACTTCTTCAGCCTTGGCACAAATGATCTTGTCCAGTATACACTCGCAATAGACAGAGGCAATGAAGAGGTTGCGCATCTGTACAACGAGCTTAACCCGGCTGTATTGCGGCTTATAAAAAATACCGTTACAGTTGCTGAAAAAAACGGAATTGAGCTTTCAATCTGCGGAGAGATGGCCGGAAACCCTCTGAATATACCGTTACTTCTTGGCCTCGGCATAAAAAATCTGAGCATGTATCCCCATGGAATTCCTCAGATCAAGCAGATCATAAGAGAGCTTAAAATAAAAGATACAATTGCTCTTACAAAAGAAATATTCAGACAGAACAATTGTGAAGACTCAAAGAATCTAATAAGATACAAGTACGGGGATACTCTTAAATTATAAAGGAATCAGTGAAGTGGCAGATAATTCGCATACTAAACAAATTGCATATAACAAAAAAGCAAGACACAATATTGATATTGAAGATGAGTATGAAGCCGGCATTGTTCTCAAGGGAACCGAAGTAAAATCTGTAAGAGCCGGTAAAATAAGTCTTAAAGAAGCTTTTGCAAAAATCAAAAATAATGAGGTTTTTGTTTACAACCTCCATATTGCTCCATATACCCATGCATACTTTGACAATCACGACCCCATGAGACCGAGAAAACTCCTTTTAAACAGAAGAGAGATTAAAAAGCTCATTGGCAAAACCAGTGAAAAAGGATGCACCCTTGTTCCTCTTAAGGCCTATCTTAAAAACGGTAAAGTAAAGATCGGCCTTGCTCTTGGTAAAGGGAGAAAAATTCATGACAAAAGAAGAGAAATTAAAGACAGGGAAGTAAAAAGAGAGCTTGAAAGAAGTATGAAAAAATTCAGGCAGCAGTAAGCCTATGAAAAAGTTCAGACATATAAAACATACCTGCATTATTAATTAACATTTTAAAATAAAAATCATTAATTAATAAAAACAATTATCGTTCACAGATATGACCATGAAAAATTCAGGGATAAAAAACTTCGCAGCAAATTTTCTTCTTTAAAAAAACTAAATTTTATAATGTGTATCAACCAATATTGCAGTTTTATCTGAATGATCATTAAAATCAGTATGTAACACCGCCAGAGTCAAGAGCCCTTGACAAAATCAGGGATTAAATTTCAAGAGAATAATAATGAAGATCTTTAAGCAGACAGCACGGTCATCAGTCAAAAAGCTGTTTTAAAAGCAGCTCTTAAAAACTAGACGGAATCCTTTTCACTGGAACTTGCCCGGCTTCTGCCTCTGGGCTCCCATTCAGCCACATCAACAATCAGCTCCACGGTTTTATATCTTTTTTTTGTGGCATCATCGTAGCGGTATCTGACGCAGACAAGCTGATCTCCGTATTTTTCACTAAGCCTTTTCGTTCCTCTTTGTCCGGGCTTAAGATGAAGTCTTGTTCTCATTATAAACTTCTCCTTTAAAAATACTTAAAATTTGGTGAATCTGTTTTTAAGAATTAAATAATTTATAGATTTGTAAACTGGAAATCCGTAAAGAAAGTACTAACCACAAAAAATTTGACTTTTCAAGAGCAAATATCTAAAATTCCCAAAATATTGCACAATATTTTTTTCAAAAAATAAAAAAGGCCTGATCATATTGAGGGATAAAGACACAAATGCAGATAATTATTTTATAAGACCCGGCTATATTTTTCTCCCGGCCGCTCAGACTAAAATTTCTGCTGTCCTGGGTTCTTCTGTTGCTGTTGCACTTTATGACAAAGCAATGAAAAAAGGGGGAATGACACATTTCCTTTACCCCGAAAAAAATGAAGCAGATAAGCCAACCGCAATATTTGGTGATATTTCAACGAGAACACTAATAAAAATGCTTCTGCGCAAAGGATCCCGGAAAAAATATCTTGAAGCCCAGATATTTGGCGGAGCATTCAACAATGAATTTTCACATGAAGATATTGGCAAAAGAAATATTTTATCCGCACGTAAAATTCTTGCCGGCCAGAATATTCCAGTGACCTCAGAAGATACAGGAGGACAAAAAGGGAGAAAAATAATTTTTGATACCCATACAAATGAAATTGTTATATTAAAAGTAGATAAACTCAGAAAATCAGACTGGTATCCGTATGACAGAAGAACTTGACAACAGAATAAAACTTAAAAGACTTTTAAGCCTAGGAACCGCACTCAACAGAATACACGACCCTGATGCCGTAATGGAAAGAATTCTCAAAGAAGCAAGAGACTTCTCCGGGGCAGATGCAGGTTCAATTTATATCTCAGAAAATAAAAATCTTGTAATATCATACACTCAAAACGATACCCTGAAAGAAAACAAAGTAGTATACAAGGAACATAAAATTCCTGTGGACAACTCAAGCATAGCAGGTTTTTGTGCTGAAACAGGTGAAATTGTTCTTTTAAATGATGTTTCCAAAGTTGATTCAGGCTACCCGTTTAAATTTAATTCCGGTTTTGACGAGATGTCAGGGTACAGCACAAGATCTATTCTCTCCATACCAATGAAAGGCGACCTTAACAGAGTGATAGGGGTGCTCCAGATAATCAACCCCATAAAAAAAGACAAAACACCAGGGCTTTTCACAAAGGAAGATACAGAAACCCTTCTCCATTTTGCAGGGATTGCTGCTGTTGCTCTCCAGAAGGCTCAGCTAACCAAATCAATAATTCTCAAAATGATACAGATGGCTGAACTTCATGATCCTTCAGAAACAGGAGCCCATGTTCACAGAGTTTCAGCCTATTCTACCGAGCTTTATATTGCATGGGCATTAAAAAACAATATTCCTGAAGAGACAATAGACAGAAACAAGGACATTCTCAAACTCGTCTCCATGGTTCATGATATAGGAAAAGTTGCTATTTCCGATCTTATTCTTAAAAAGCCCGGGAAACTTACTGATGAAGAATTTGAAGTTATGAAAAAGCATACCATTTTCGGCGCAAAAATGTTTGAAGAAGAAAATTCAGAGTTTGACAGGGCGGCAAGGGAAGTGATTTTGAATCACCATGAACGATGGGACGGCAAAGGCTATCCCGGCAATACAGATATTTCAGTAAACTCAAATTCTTTATCAAAAGCTAAAAAAGGAAGGGATATTCCTTTATTTGGAAGAATTGTTTCAATTGCGGATGTATTTGACGCCCTTTCCTCAAAAAGATGCTACAAGGACCCATGGCCTGACGAAAAAGTTATATCCTTTTTAAAGGAAAACTCAGGTAAAATGTTTGATCCGGAGCTCATTGAAATTTTTATCGAAAACATTGACACAATGAACTCCATCAGCAAAAAATTCAGGTAAGGAACGCATTTTAGTTTTTTTCTTCTTCAGGTGCTGTTTTTTCAGCTGAAGTATCAACTTTCAGGGGTTTTTTAACCCACTTGTTTTTTCCGTATTTCAAATAACCTGACACATTGTTGAACCTCAGATCCTTCGAGCTGTCGAATGGCAGAACATCCATGTTTACAAGCGGCATGATATATTCATAAAGAGCTTTGGCGCCGCCGCCGGTAAGGATAAGATAATCCATATCCCACTCATCGGCAAAAAGCCTGTCCATTGTACTTACAACTTCCCTTGCAGCATACTCAAAAACTCTGTCCCTTAAATTTGCAATATTGTATTCCTTGCCTTTAATTTTAATATGACCTGAGTCTACTGCATCAAAAAGCCTGTAAAGCTCAACCTGAACTCCGCTTTCCTTTTTAAGCTTTTCCGCTATTGCGAGAAAACTTCTGGAAATACCGAGGTCTGTTGTAGATGAACTTCTCTCAATATATTTCATTTTATCAAAAACTGTGAAGTCTGTTGTCTTGAAGCCAATATCAACAACACCAACTTTCTGGTTTGCAAGATCACGGTTGACCACTCTTCCGTTT
>JBFWJK010000193.1:0-5204 GCA_050253255.1 Desulfobacteraceae bacterium
TTCAATGGAAAAAAATCTTAAATCAAGCCCTGACTCATTCAGAAAAAGGGTTTTTGAAGATATTGTTTCCATGGTTGAAACTAAAGATCCGTTTGAAGAAAACGGGCAGAGGTGTGCAGCAGCCTTTATAGGGCCCACAGGAGTCGGGAAGACAACCACAATTGCAAAAATTGCTGCTGATTTAACAATCAACAAAGGCAGGAAGGTGGGGCTTGTTTCAGTTGACAACTACAGAATAGGGGCCCTTGAACAGCTGAAGACCTATGCTGCAATTTTAGGGATTCCGTTTATGCCTGCCTTTGACAGGGCTGAGCTTGAAAAAGTGCTTTCAAGGATGAGATCCCGGGATGTCATTCTGATTGATACAGCTGGTGTCGGCAGTTATGATGCGGAAAAGATAAACGAACTTAAAAAAATATTTTCAGATTCTGTTTCAGTTTCTGCTCATCTTGTAATGTCTCTTACTTCATCAAGGGAAAATCTTAAGGAAGCTTCTCTCAAATTTTCTGAACTGAATCCTTCCTCATACATATTTACAAAAATAGATGAAACAAAAAACAAGGGCCATATTCTTGATCAGGTTGATTACATGAATCTTCCCGTATCGTTTATTACAAACGGCCAGAGGGTTCCCGAAGATATTGAGAAGGCTACATCAAGGCTGATTTTGAAAAAGATTTTTATTTAATTTAAAGTGCAGGAGCCAAATTGAAAGATCAGGCAAGCAGTTTACGGGAAATGGTAAAAAAGGGACAAAATCCTGAAGGGAGAAAAAAAATGCCTCGTAAAAACTCTTTGAGAGTTGTTGCCGTATCGAGCGGAAAAGGCGGTGTAGGCAAAACAAATGTTGTTGCCGGCCTGGCATTGTCGCTTGCAAGGACAGGGAAAAAGGTTCTTATTATTGATGCAGACCTTGGTCTTGCCAATATAGATATTTTGTTCAATGTAAGGCCGGAACTCAATATAAGTGATGTAATGAACGGTGAGGCAACAATCAAAGAGATTCTTGTTGATTTACAGGAAAATATTTCACTTATTCCTGCAGGTTCAGGGATAAGCGACCTTACAAGGCTAAGCGATGCTCAGAAGCTTTCACTTTTAAATGAATTTGATTCTGTTGACGGTGATTTTGATTATGTTCTGGTTGATACCGGTGCAGGAATCTCTGACAATGTCTTGTACTTCAATATTGCCGCAGATGACTGTATAATTGTTACTACTACTGAGCCGACAGCAATAACAGATGCCTACGCTCTTATGAAGGTAATGTCACTTGAGCATGGATACAGGCATTTCAAACTTATTGTGAATATGGTAAAATCTGAAAAAGATGCAAAAAAAGTTTATTTTTCGCTGAGCCAGGCTGCATCAAAGTTTCTTGATTCTGCTGTAATCGAATACATAGGGTGTCTGCCGGTGGAGCCGAAAATAAGTGAATCTGTAATAAGAAGAATGCCTTATATAAATTCCAATCCTGATTCTGAATTTACGAATGCAATGACTAAAATTGCAGGTGTTCTTTCAAGGTCTGTTCCTAAAAATACTGATTCCGGAAATCTGAAACTTTTTATGAGCAGGTTTGCAGTAAAAAAAACCGGGGCCAGAAAAAAAAAGAAAAGCAGTGAATGACCTGAAACAGGTTCTGGCAGTAGCTGAACAGGTTGTATAATTATAGAGAAAGGCTTGAGATCATGGAAAACACAACCTCTGACCGTGAAAAGGAAGCCATTGAACTCCGTGAAAAAGAAGAGTTTATAAAACAATATATTCCTCTGGTTAAAAAAATTGCTGCAAGATTCGCAATGAGAGTTCCTCCTTCGGTCAGCCTTGATGAACTCATGAGTGCGGGGCATCTCGGTCTTATTGATGCGGCAGGTAAATTTGATCCGGACAGGCATGTCAATTTTGAAACATATGCAGGTTTTCGAATCAAAGGCGCTATCCTTGATGAACTGAGAAATCTGGATAATTATTCAAGGTCTCTGAGGCAGAAAACACAGCAGCTTGAAAAAGCGGTTGCCGCAGTGGAGAAAAGAGAAGGCCGTACTGCTGATGAATCTGAAGTTGCCAAGGAGCTTGGTATAAATATTGAAGAATATCATGAGCTCTTAAAGGATGTTCACTCCATTGCCTTTTTCAGTCTGGATGCTTCGATAAGAAATTCTTTCAAACAGACCCAGACTTCCAAAACCACATTTCAGGAACAGCTTAAAGGTGACGATAATCCTGAAAAAAAGCTGAATGAAAAAGAACTTAAAAAACTTGTGGCAAAGGCTGTGGACACACTTTCTGAAACAGAAAAGAAAGTTGTGACTTTATATTATTTTGAAGAGCTTACCCTGAAGGAAATCGGAGAAATATTTGAAAGAACTGAATCAAGAATATGCCAGATTCACTCAGCAGCAATAGTGAAATTAAAATCAAAAATTAATTCGTTCATGTTCTAGACACAGGAAAAAATTATGGCTTCTGAAAACAATAACAAATCAGATTCTCTCATATCCCAGGATGATATTGATTCTCTTTTCAGTTCAATAGATGAAGAGCAGAATAACATTGATAATCAGTCAATGGATGAATCTGATAAAAACAGGGGAAGCCAGGTTTCTCAGAACGATATAGATTCGATGTTTGATTTTGGCCCTTCAGATAAAGATGGAGCGCCTGAAGAAAATGAGTCGCCTCAGGTATCCCAGGATGACATAGACTCAATGTTTGGTTCTTTTGATGATGTATCGGAAGAAATCGGTGAAAAGGATGTTTCCCCTGAAACTTCAGAAGAACCGGCAGCTGAACCTGAAGACTCAGATGAAATTTCAGCAGTGTCCCAGGACGATATAGATTCGATGTTTGATTTTGGCCCTTCAGATAAAGATAGAGCCCCTGAAGAAAATGAATCGTCACAGGTATCCCAGGATGACATAGACTCAATGTTTGGTTCTTTTGATGACATATCGGAAGAAAGCGTTAAAAAGGGTGTTTCCCCTGAAACTTCAGAAGAACCGGCCGCTGAACCTGAAGACTCAGATGAAATTTCAGCAGTGTCCCAGGACGATATAGATTCGATGTTTGATTTTGGCCCTTCAGATAAAGATAGAGCCCCTGAAGAAAATGAATCGTCACAGGTATCCCAGGATGACATAGACTCAATGTTTGGTTCTTTTGATGACATATCGGAAGAAAGCGGTGAAAAGGATGTTTCCTCTGAAACTTCAGAAGAACCGGCCGCTGAACCTGAAGACTCAGATGAAATTTCAGCAGTGTCCCAGGACGATATAGATTCGATGTTTGACTCTGGTCCTTCAGATAAAGATGGAGCCCCTGAAGAAAATGAGTCGCCTCAGGTATCCCGGGATGACATAGACTCAATGTTTAATTCTTCTGATGCTGAATCTGAACTTACTGCAAAAACAGAAAAAAGCTCAGCAGAAGAAGATGAAAAAAACTCCGGAATCTCTGATGATGAAATAGAATCTATAAGAAAAAATCCAATATCAGAGCTTATGGAAGATAATGAAAAATTATCATCTGCTGAAGAAAATACAAAAAAAACTGAAACTGATGCATCTGGATTTGATTTTGAAAATGATGATTATGATTTTTCGTCGGTTTCTCAGGGCGCAGTGGATGCTCTTCTTGAGGGGAAAGATTTTTCAGGCAGTTCACAAAATGTATCAAATTCTGATTTTTCCAGGGAAATGGAATCAGGAGAGATTTCCCAGGCAGATATTGAATCAATACTTTCAGAGGCAAAAGATCTTGGAGTTCTTGATTCTGACGAATTTTCAAGAGAGATGGACGAGAAAATAAAAAATGATTCAGAACTCGCTGAAATGATTTCTCAGTCTGAAATTGATGATTTTTTTTCAAAAGGGTCTGTGGATTCTGAAGATGCAGTTTCAGAAGATGAAACAGAAGTTTTTGATGAAGATAACGGCTTGTCTCAATCTGAAAGCTCTGATGCAGATTCTTCTGAAGAGGAATTCACTCCAAAGGATGACTGGCATTTAAGTCAGGATGAAATAAACAATCTTTTGGGAAGCAAATCCGAGGCAGAAGAAAAATCCGAAATAGAAGACGAAGATGATGTAAATTCAGAAGACGGCAGTTTTGAAATTGAGCAGGATGAGCTTGATGCCCTTTTAAAAAGCGAAGAAGAACCTGAAAAAGCAGCAGGAGAGGAATCTGCCCCCGAGTACGAGACCGAAAAAGGTTCAAATCTTATTTCTCAGGACTATCTTGATTATCTTGAAGATGAATTTTTAAGCGAAGATGAAGAAGCTGATATTGACGATGATCTTGATGTTGATGATATTTTCAAGGATGATGAAACATCAAGTGATGATATCTTATCAGACACTGAAATAGATGATCTTCTTGGAAGCGGAGACAGCGAAGATGAGGAAGTTGCAAGAAGCAGCGATGAGCTCGATTTTATTTCACAGGATGATATAGATGAGCTTCTTGGTGCTGTTGCTGAAGATGAGACTGATGAAGGTGATGGAGGATATGAAAGTTTTGCTGAGGATATGGATGCGTCAGGCGAGGGTGTTCTTACACAGGAAGAGCTTGACAGGCTTCTGAATCAGCAGGAAAGTGAGCCTTTAAAAGATATTCACATGGATCAGGCCCGGGTTCAGGATGATCATCTTGATGAAAAAACTGTGGTTCTTGAAAAGGAAGAACCTGCTCTTGAGGAAAAGAAACCTTCAGGGAACAGGAAAAAATACATTGTTTTTTCTGCCGCAGCCTCATTTCTGGTTTTAGTTTCAGCGGCTGTAATAATTTTCTTTCTTTCAGGAGAAGATGTGAAACCTCCGGCTGAAACAGCTCAGCAGCAGAAAATAGAAGAGACGCCCCTTGAAACTCCTCTTGAAATAGAAAAGCCTGAAGAACCGAAGCCTTTTGAAGCGCCGATATTTGTTTCAACAATTATTCTTCCTGAAATAATTGTGCCTGCTCCTTTAAACTCGAAGAATTACTCTTATCTTGAGGTAGACATTTCAATTGATGTCAAGGGAGATAAAAATCTGGAGCTTTTAAATAAAAACAATGCTTTTTTCAGAGATATTATGTTCAGAGCCCTTGATGAGGAGTTTGAAAAAACTTCTGCAACTGAAGATGAAAAGCTTTCAAGAGACGAGCTGTAAAAAAGACTTCGCACAATTCTAGCAAATAACTTTTAAGAATACGCAGTCAAATGA
>JBFWJK010000194.1:0-5196 GCA_050253255.1 Desulfobacteraceae bacterium
CACACCGATTTTGACCAGAACAGCGAAATTTTTTGTTAAATATCTGGCTTCAGAAGTGCTGTGGTTCTTTCGAGCATCCTTAAAAAAAAAGGGTTTAATTTTTCCGCTTCATTAATTTTTACTTCAATTTCAGAAGGACAAAGTTTTTCAAGTTCTTCGAGACTCATTTCTGCAGATTTTGCGACTGCAAGAGCAGGAAGTGGTGAATCAACAAACAACATATCCACAATTGAAATTTCACCCTCAGATTTTTCATAAAACTGCATAATGTCTTTTACTTCACCGGCTGTTAGTTCACGCATTCAAACCTCCTTAACCCGGCGAACCGGGTCATATTTTAAATATAAATAATCTCAAAAGTTGAAGTCTTACCGGTCACAACCTCAGGGGAGCCAGACAGAGAAATCTCGCCAAAATCATCTGAAAGAAAATTCACTTCTGAATCTGGCTGTAATGTAGTTCTCCAGACATCGGCAACGCACTTTTTACCGTTTGAGAGGTTAATTCCCTCAAAATGTACAGCACCTTTTATGATCGGCTTGGTTGCTCCATAGATTTTAGTTCCTGAAACTGCAGTGTATGTTCCGCTGACTTTAACCAGGTCACCGTCCTGAACGCTTCCGCCACTCAAAGCACGGATTAAACCTGCAGCATAATTAATTTCAAAATCTGTACCCTCAGCCAGGGCAGCATCAAGCTCATCAACTACAGCTATACCTTCTTTCGAAATATCCCTGAATCCAATAGGAAACCAGTTTCCAACCTTTTTAATCACAACCTCTTTTGTTGTCAGAGTCCCCGCTTCCTGGCTGTATGCTGCTGTATCTCCCAGAAATGCCATTGCCATATTTTCAGCGTCAAATTCGTTATGGGTAATTTTAAGTTCACTTGCTCCTGGAAGCGCAACAGATGCTATTACCTGACCATAATTTGAAGGACTTCTGCTTTTAAGCTGTTTCTGTTCTCCTGAAGATTTCAGGGAAAAACTCTGTGTTGAAAGAATATGAATAAGACCAGTGCTGTTTCCGTTATCGTCAAAACGGTCTATGTATACGTCTCCTGCTCCAAAAAACTGTTCACTCATTTTTTTATGCTCCTATGTTAAAGGGTGATTTAACTGAAATCTCCATGCCGCTTGCAAAAAACGGATATACAGATTCAGTTCCAAGTGGTTTTACTGTTATTTTGCCTAAAAATTTTCTCAAAACTGCCTTTGAAATCTGCTCCCTGAAAGATTCAGACTGGATCATTCCCTCAAACCTGATTTTCCTGTCTGTTTTGGTTACTGTTTCATTTAAAACTCCGGAGCTGATACCAATTTTTCTGGTTACTGTTGTCATACGCACTTCTTCATGCTCAGGTGTAATGTCAAACAGGATTATCAGAGGGTAAACGTCACGCTGTGGAGGTTTCAAAGCATCATAGCCAACCATTATATATGGTCTGCTTCCAAGGGTTTCTTCACACCAGGCATTGAGCTTTTCATCATTTTCAACTGCGTTTTCTATTGCTGTTATAACTTCTGCAGTGTTCATTATTCGCCCATATACCTTGAAAGATTTGACCAGAATTTGGCCTCAATGTTTTTCATTATGGTTTCTTCCTCAGCTGCAAAAACAGGATCAATCAAAGGCCTTGCCGGAGTAACCAGTTCTGTTGTTTCTTTTTTAAGAGGAAAGCCAAGAGCAAACATTCTTTTCCTCATCTTGTCTGTTACCGGGGTTGAATATCCTTTTGACTGCTTTTTAATCAGTGCAAAAAACTTTGAGGAAGGATTTACAAAACCAACACTTAAAGTGCCTGAACCTGAGTCAAAAGAATATCTCAAACCTCCTTTAAACCGTAAAAGAGGATGCTGTTTTTTTGAAAGCTTTGTGCCTACATGCCTGCTGACTCTTTTTTTTGAACCCTTTTCACCTTCCCATACCTTTTTATACATCTGGACCCAGCTGTTTTTTGCCTGGTTAAGAACTCCTGTATGGGGGTTAAGCCTTGGCCAGTCAACATATCCAACGCCGGAATCAGAGCTTAAAATCTGCTTCATTATATTTCTCAGCCTGTGTCCTTCAGATTTCATTGCAGATTCAACGGCCCTCTGCCCGTGTTTTGGGAAAGCTTCAAGAAGGTCATCAACATTTTCGATTGAAACAGAATCAGAATCAACAAACAGCTCAAGCATAAGCAGGCCTCCGGCGTTTTTCACAGTTTACGCTTACAACATTTTCATCAGCACCCTCAAAACCTGTAACAACCCAGATGCTATTACCCTCGTGAAACTCATCGCCAATATTGATTTCTGAAATATCGCATTTCAAAATATCAATAACAGCATTGTCTGACACAATGTCCCTGTTGCTGGAAAAATCATTGCCTGCACCTTCATCAATGATTACAGTCACTTCTTTTTCTGCCTCTCCGGTGCTTGGATAAAAAACAGCTGTTCTGGCATGTTCATCTGTGTTGAAGAAAATTTCAGGATCTTCGATCATCAGGTTCACTCCCAATCTGTTTTCCTGCAGCTGCTATTCCTGTTTCACCAAGAACTCCGTCAACAAAACTCTGCGCATCTCTGACTGAAATACCTGCAGACCTTGCAAGATTGCTCGTCGCTTCATCAGCTTTTGCCTTGGAAGAAAACGAAGCCCCCAGTTTTTTTAAGCGTGCGGACTTTTCTTCAACCTGAAAGACATATCTTTTTGCAAGCTCCCAGATCTGTTTTTCCTGCTTTTCTGTTAGCTCAATCTTTGTTTTTTTACGAATATAACTGCACGCTATTCCAAAAAGAGTACTGGCCAGTACATAAGCGAGAGTTTTAACCAGAGGCAATGCTGCCGCTGTCAGTGCTGTAAACATTAATATTCCTCCTTTATAGTAAGGTGAAAGCTGTCTTCTTTTTCAAGTTCTGCCATAAAGCGGTAAAAAGCCCTGCCTGAACTAAGCACAGCCCTTTTGCCGTTAATCTGTCCGAATTCCGAGCCTAAAAGAATGCAGCCTTTTGTGTTTTCAACAAAATTGCCTGAATGGAAAAGAATGTGTGAGCGTCCGGGAACTCCTGTTACCTCAAAAGTATCTCCATATTTGTCAGAATCCACACGCCTGCAGATATACTGCTGTGCAGGAATGCTTGATTCATTCACCATGTTTTCCTCGTCATCCTGCTCCAGCGTCAGGCAGAACATTTCCTTATCTATTTTTAAGACTCCAAATGTTCCCTGGTCAGATTCTTCCAGCCGGATAAGTTCAACTACTTTTCTTCCCATCAATCCCACCAATTTTTTTTAAGATTTTAGATTTCAGAATTCCAAGAATCTCACTCGATGAATATCCGCTCATACCGACCATTGCCATTTGTGTACATTTGGGAATCTCCACTCCAGAAAGCAGGAGCGAAACAATAATGGCAACAAAGGCCGATGAAAAAAGACCGCCTAAAACAAAGCAGAAAGTTATAGTCTCTTTTTTGTTAACCATTCTCACTATCCCTCCAAGAAGAGCCAGCAGGATTGCCGGAAGCATTTCCAGCATGATTTTAAGTACGCTGCGGAATTCATCCATTTATTTATCCGGTTACTCATCAAGAATGACTTCAACAGTTTTTGTCTCTCCCGCTTCAACCCGGGAAAGTATTTTGCCATACGGCTTCATATCTATATTTGCATTCAGCACAGGCGTTTCACCTGAGGTATCGTAATAAATCTGTATTCCATCCAGGATTGCAACGGCTTCGGTTCCGTTATGCCCATAGACTGGCAATTCAAAAACGCCTCTTCTTGGTGCAGCAACGAGATCTCCCTCTTCTGCATCACTTGCTATTACAACAGGTATATCCCCAAGACAGTATGGCTGGCCTCCTACGACCCCACCTGCCGGAGCTCTAAAGTTTATGACATTTCCTTCTCCAACAAAATTTTTCATACTCACCTCCGTATATTTTCAGGCAGATTATGCACCTGGGTTTTTGTACATTCCTCTGAAATCTCTGGCCGCTGCAGCAGCTTCGATTCTAACCTTGTATTCCACACCATCCACACTCCAGCCGTTTTTCTGTTCCATGTATGGCTTATCGTTTCCATGCAGAAAAAAGACTGTGACAGTCATATTTTTCTGCCCTGCAAGCAGATACCATGCAGTTTCCGAATCATCGTCCAGGCGTGATTCATAAACACGCTTAAGCACATTGCCTGAATAGATATTTGTTTTTCTTGTACCGTTCTCAAGGTTGTCTATTTTGTCTGTTTTGAAAAACTCTTCGCTGGTTCCCATAATTGAAACAGGAGAAAGATAAATTGCAGGCCTGATATTAAGTCTTTTTCTGCCGGAAAAATCTTTCTGCTTTGCCATATCAGCAAAAGCAGTATTAAGAGGAGTTACTCCAAGTGCGGCACCTGTTGCTGCAAGGTTTTTATGGGTTGCATGAAAAAGCGGTATATTGTCTCCCATTTTTGCATTTGCAATCAAAACTGCACATGGAAGATCTCCAATTTTACGAGCAGCAGCAAGGCCCATTTTCCTTGGTGTATCTGCTATTGCTCCCATATCATCATTTATGATTGCTTCTCTTGTTATAGCTGCAAGTTTCCCGTATTTGGCTATTTTTACAGACTCTTTTGCTTCTCCGAATGAGCCATGTTTGTATTCTCCGTGTTCGGGAATTTCGTCAAGCTCCTCAAATGCCCCGCTCTGAGCAAAATGATGAGGCTTAAAATCAGGAAGATTGCCTGTAGAACACCATTCATTCCAGGTTTCGTTTGCCTCTTCCCAGCCTGCAACAAGGGATGTATTTGCAATATTCCCAAGGAGAATCGGGAAATCAGTAGTTGTAAGAGCACGGCCAACCATCTTGATCGGATTCTGTTCTGCTCTTCCGCCAGATCTGTAAATATACTCTCTTGCAAGTTCTCTCAGAGAAAACCCTGCAAGTTCATCTGCACCTGGAGCCGGTTTTTCAACGCCAATACCTGCTCTGATTGAAAGAGCATGTTCTGCTGCAGACCTGAACTTGTCCATCTCATCAAGAACGCCGTCAAATCTGGCATTGATATTATTTGCTTCAGACTTTTTTGACCTTTCTTTCATATGATCAAGAACTGCAGCTCTTGCCTGGTCTACTGTCTTTTCCTTGTCTATCAGATCCTTTGCTATATCATCACACCCAAAAGACCTGCACATTTCAGTAATTTCGCTTACTCTTTCTCT
>JBFWJK010000195.1:0-5183 GCA_050253255.1 Desulfobacteraceae bacterium
AGCACTTGATATCATGGGAGGATGCACAGGCTGCGTTCAGTGCGGATTTGATAATCACTGCTTGTATGAAGGTGCAGTTGATTTCATTGGTTTTTTAAATGATAAGGTCAAAAAAGCGGACATTATGATAATTGCAGGAGAAATAAAAGACAGATGGCTTTCATCAAAGTGGAAGGAGTTTTTTGACAGAAGTTTTTTCCACAACCATATTCCATCCATGATGGGAAAACAGGTAGGAATAATAATTTCGAGCGGTCTTTCAGGCCAGGCCAATTTAAAGGAAATTATTGAATCATTCATTCAATGGCAGAGAGCAAACCTCTGCGATATTGTTACAGATGAATTTGTTGAATCAACAGACTCTGCAATACAAAATCTTGCCACAAGGCTGAAAATCGAATCTGAACTTGAATTTGTTGCACCACAGGGCTTTCCAGGAAAAGGCGGCCATAAAATTTTCAGGGATGATATTTTTGCAAGACACAGATTTGTATTTCAGACAGACCATAAATGGTATGAAGAAAACGGATTTTACGATTTTCCCCAATACGATGAAAAAGCACTTGAAATGAGTGAGAATATGATAAAACTTACAAGTGACCCCAACATGCGCGAAGCAATAAGAAAAATGCTCAAAACCGAAATGGTAAAGCCCCACGCAAAAATAGTTGAAAATTCCTGATAAATCTGTTTTCCTTAAAATGTGCCGGAAAAATTTCCGGCATTAATATTAAAAGAAAAGGAAAATATAATGTTGTCAATAATCGCATATATCCACGTAAAACCTGAAAAAACAGATGAAGCTTTAAAGGCTGCAAAAGAACTTGTAGAAAAGGTAAAAGATGAAGAGGGAACACTTTTCTATTCTTTTTCAGTAAATGAAAAAGATCCTTCCACATTTGTATTCATGGAAAAATATAAAGATATGGATGCAATTTCAATTCATTCAAACACTCCTTATTTTAAAGAATTTATGAAAAAAGCCGCCGATTTCAGTTCAAAACCTGCTGAAATCAATATTTACAAGGAAATAGCATCAATTTAGAAATACCGTTACCCAAAAAACCAGTAAAAAAGGAATTTTTATGAAAGAAATATATGAAAAAGCAAGGGAACTGATGAAGGGATACTGCAGGGTATGCCCTGTCTGTGACGGAAGAGCATGCAGAGGTGAGGTTCCTGGAATGGGCGGAATCGGGACAGGTTCATCTTTTGAGGAAAACTTCAGTTCCCTGAAAAAAATAAAACTTAACATGAAACTTGTACACAATGTTACAAAACCGGATACATCCATAAATCTTTTTGGAAGATGTCTTGACATGCCGGTTCTTGCAGCTCCAATAGGCGGAGTTTCATACAATATGGGGGGAAAAATTTCTGAGGATGAATATGCAGATTCAGTTGTTCTTGGCTGCCTTTCAAAAAAAATAATGGGAACCACAGGAGACGGAGTTCCAGACGAAATACACATGGCCGGACTCAATGCAATGAAAAAAGCAGACGGACATGCAATCCCTTTTATCAAACCCTGGGAAGACAAAGAGCTTTATGAAAAACTTGAAAAAGCTCACAGCTTTGGAGCTGAATATGTCGGGATGGACATAGATGCCGCAGGGCTTATTACACTTGGACTCATGGGAAGACCTGTTTCTCCCAAATCCCCTGAAAAACTTAAGGAAATTATCCAGTCAACTCCAATGAAATTTATTGTAAAAGGTGTAATGACTGTTGAAGATGCAGTTCTTGCAGCAGAAGCAGGAGCTTATGGAATTGTTGTATCAAATCATGGAGGAAGGGTTCTTGATTTCAGTCCCGGGACAGCAGATGTTCTTCCTGCAATAGCATCCACCTTAAAAGACAAAGTTGTAATTCTGGTTGACGGCGGAGTCAGAACAGGAACCGATGTTTTAAAAATGCTCGCTCTTGGAGCAGATGCTGTAATGCTTGGAAGGCCTTTTACAATAGCTGCCATGGGAGGACTGCAGACAGGAGTTGAAAAACTTATTGACAAAATAAAGTCTGAGCTTCTTCAGGCAATGATTCTTACAGGAACCGCTTCTGTATCTGATGTTTCAAGCTCTGTTCTTTATGACAGTTTCAGATAATGAATTTAAAAAAAGTAAAACCGGATTTTAAACCTGGATCCGGTTTTACTTTCTAAGATTTTAAAAATTCATAAATTGCATTATTGACTTCTTCCGGTTTTTCCATTGGCGATAAATGCCCGCTTCCCTTAATTACTACAAATTTCGAGTCTTTTATATTTTCTTCAAGAAATTTACCGTATTTTAAAGGCGTTGAAACATCTTCCGAAGCACCAAGAATCAAAACTTTTTTTTCAATTTTTTCAAGACTGTTCATAAGATCAAAATTATTGCATGCATTAAAATCAGCAAGTGCTGTCATGGGATTGTCAATACAGGCTCTGTATGCATCAGGTTCAATTCTCGAAGTATCAAAGTCTTTAGAAACTCCGAATCTGATCATTCCTTTCTTAAAGTCTTCAAAAGCGTTTCTCACTGAGTCAAAAACCATGTCAAGAACTTTAAGTCTTGCCCCGGAGTTGATGATAACTGCATTTTCAATGTTTTCATAGGGTCTTGCAAGAATATCGAGCACAATTGCACCGCCCATGGAAATTCCGCAGATATGAGGCTTTTCAAGGTTCATGTTCTCAATAAACTCTATTATAAAATCAGCATATTCTGAAACACTGCTGCACGGTTTTTCATCTCCCCTGTTCCGCCCAGGGAGATCCGGAGCAAACACATTGAATTCATCTGAAAAAAAATTGAGCTGATTGATAAAAAAATATGAATTTATCGATGCACCATGCACAAAAACAATCGATTTTTTATTTTCATCGAAATTTTCAGGTTTTTGTAAAAAATGGAATTTCCCTTTTTTCAGTTTTTTCATAAAAGATTCTCCGCTATCTTGTAAAAGTAAGTTTATATTCACCTGAAAGTTCTTTGCTGTAAGAGTATCCAAGTCCCTTAAATTTTTTCAGTTCTTCTTTTTCTTCAATCCTGTTTTTTATTATAAAACCGGCCATGCTTCCCCTTGCCTGCTTTGAATAAATTGCAACAGTTTTAAGCTTATTATCTTTTCTGTCTTTAAACACAACATCTGTAAGTCTCAATTTAAGCTTTTTCCTGTCAATTGAATCAGTAAATTCCTTTGAGGCAAGATCAATAATAAATTTTTCCTTATTTGACTCTATGACTGAATTTAAATAATCTGTAATATCATTTTTCCAGAAATCACTTAATTTCCTGTACCCTTTAATGCCTGGAGCATAACCCATTTCAAGTCTGTAAGGTTCTATCAGATCAAGAGGTCTTAAAAGCCCGTACATTCCGGATACAATAAAAAAACTTTTCTGTGCAAACAAAAGGTCTTCTTCATTGTATCCTGAAATCTCCATTGCCCTGAAAACCTCTCCAGTAAAGGCATAAATTGCCGGAGTTGACAGTTTTTCATTTTTACCATTTGAAAATTTGTCAATAAGTTCAAAGGTTTCTTTTGAAAGTTTATCGCTTGTCTTCATTACCTCTGAAATTTCCTCGAGGGAAAGACCTTTCATGAAATCTGAAAGAAAACTGATCTTTTCATTGAACACAGGTTTTGTAAAGAGCTTTGAAACTTGATTTTTTTCAGCAGATCTCATTGTTTTGGAAGTACCAAGAAGAGTAATCATAAAAACCTCTAAAATATTAAAATAAAAAGTTTTATTATCTTTTGTAAAGGTGCTATATAGCGTTTTGCTTTTTTAACACTTTTAATTATGGAAAGACTTAATGACACAAAATTTTGATTTAAACATCAGGAATATAGCAATTATTGCTCATGTTGACCACGGTAAAACCACACTTGTAGACGCAATGTTCAGGCAGAGCGGACTTTTCAGAGAAAATCAGGAAGTTGACGAAAGAATCATGGACAGTATGGACCTTGAAAGGGAAAGAGGAATAACCATATCTGCCAAAAACTGTTCAGTTCAAAGAGGAAATACAAAAATAAATATACTTGATACACCGGGCCATGCCGATTTCGGCGGTGAAGTTGAAAGAGCTCTTTCAATGGTTGACGGTGCAGTTCTTTTAGTTGACGCCTCAGAAGGTCCCCTTCCCCAGACAAGATTTGTACTCAAAAAAACCCTTGATGCAGGCCTCAAGGTAATTGTTGTAATAAATAAAATAGACAGAGCAGATGCAAGACCTGATGAAGTTTTAGACGAAATTTACGATCTTTTCATAGACCTTGACGCTTCGGATGAGCAGCTTGATTTTCCATATCTTTATGCAGTGGGAAGAGATGGAATTGCAATGAATTCACTTGAAGAAACAGGTAAAAACCTTGATCCGCTTTTTGATCTTATACTTAAGGAAATACCAAAGCCTGAATATCCTGAAAACCAGCCTTTCCAGATGCTTGTTTCAGATCTTGGATATTCAGATTATCTTGGAAGACTTGCAATAGGAAGGGTTTTCAACCAGAGAATAACCTCCAAAGATCAGTTCATATGCATAAATTCAAAAAATGAAAATATATCCTTTAAAATATCAAAACTACAAAGCTACAACGGAATGACACTTGACGAGGCAAAGGAAATTGAACCCGGAGATATAGCTGTTATTTCAGGAAGCGACTGTTTCAGAATCGGAGATACAATCTGTTTTTCATCAAAGCCCAAAGCTCTTCCTAGAATCAATGTTGATGAACCAACCGTTTCAATGAGATTTACAATAAACGACTCTCCGTTCGCAGGTCTTGAAGGCAAGCTTGTTCAGTCAAGAAAAATTTATGAAAGACTTGAAAAGGAAACACTTATAAACGTTGCAATAAAAATTGAAAGAACCGATGAAAGAGATTCTTTTATAGTAAAGGGAAGGGGCGAATTTCAGCTTGCAATTCTCATTGAGACAATGAGAAGAGAAGGTTTTGAAATCTGTGTGGGAAGACCCGAGGTAATTTACAGATTTGAAGACGGAAAAAGACTTGAACCCTGCGAGCATGTTTATATTGACTGTGACGAAAACTTTACAGGAGTTGTAACCGAAAAAATAACAATAAGAAAAGGAAAACTTGTAAACCTTGTAAACAACGGCAAAGGAAGAGTTAATATGGAATTTCTTCTTCCTTCAAGATCTCTTATCGGATACAGGGACGAACTCCTGACA
>JBFWJK010000196.1:0-5169 GCA_050253255.1 Desulfobacteraceae bacterium
GGAGAATGGACTTTGTAAGACTAATTTCAAATTTTATTTAATCAAGGGTAATTTTAATGAAAAAAATAAATTTTTTGTTTTTGATTATTGTATTTTTAATTCCAGGGTATTCATTTTCATGGTTTGAAAATGATTTTGAACCTGTATGGCAGGATTATGGTTCAGGTTTTGTTTTATCAGAAGAAAAATTTACCAATTTTCTTGGAATGGAATTTGTTTATATAAAACCCGGAACATTTATGATGGGTTCTCCCTCATCTGAATCAGGACGTGAGAATGATGAAAAACAGCATAAGGTTACCTTGACCAAAGGTTATTTTATGCAGACAACTGAAGTAACCATAGGCCAGTATAGAAAATATTTGCAGGAAACCGGAGATGATACAGGGGTTGATTGGAAAGATGATGATTGTCCTATAAAGAAAAATTCATCATATTCTCTGTCAGGAAATAAATTTGGACAAAGTGATAAACAGCCAATGGTTGAAATAAGCTGGCATGGTGCAAAAAAATTTGCAGACTGGCTTTCAAAAAAAGACGGAATAACCTACCGTCTTCCAACAGAAGCAGAGTGGGAATATGCCGCAAGGGCTGGAACAACCACTGCATATTGTTTTGGTGATAATTCAGGCTCGCTTGGTAATTATGCTTGGTATGATGATAATTCAGGAAGTAAAACCCATGAAGCAGGACTTAAAAAACCAAACAAATTGGGTCTTTATGATATGCATGGAAATGTATGGGAATGGTGTGAAGACTGGTTTGGAGATTATCCATCAGGTCATGTAACAGATCCATCCGGGCCTGGGTCGGGCTCTTACCGTGTGCTTCGCGGCGGCGGCTGGAGCGACAGTGCCAGGTCCTGCCGCGGTGCCAACCGCTTCAACCATTCGCCGGGTGATACCAACAACCTTTACGGTTTCCGGCTGGCTGCCTTTCGAGGCCGGCATTAATAATAAACAATCTTTCCCTGCCGGATTCGGAGTGCGGTATGTTATAAAACCCCGCACGGAGATATCTCCGGAGTTCCGGGGACACCTTACTCAATTAAAGTCAATAAAAATAAAAAAGGGAAATAACAATGATATATGTAAAACCAACCTCAGATATTTTCATAAAATATTTATTTGGAAAAGTTGAACACAAAAGCCTTTTAATTGACTTTTTAAATTCAGTTCAGGAAAAGATGAACTTTTCACTTATTAAATCGGATATAAAGTTTTTATAAAAATTATACCCTGTAATAGGGGTGCAGGAAAAAGGTGGAATATGAAAAAAATCACAGTGATTAAAGCCTTGATTTTATTTTTTTTAATATCTCCTGTTTATGCACAGTCAGATGATTCATTGTGTGAAGCTGCAAAAGATATTGCAAAAAAGGCTGAGGAGCTTTCCAAAAAGGACAAAAAAGAATCCCTTACCTTATTTATCAAGGCAAAAAGACTTTGTGACAGGCCTGAATATGATTATAATCTGGGTATTGCATACTGGAGATACGGAGCTCCTGAAAAGGCTGTGGAATCAATGTATGGGGCAGTTTCAAAAAAGAAAAATCCCAAATGGCTCAATAACCTTTCTTTTATGCTCATAAAAACCGGAAAAAATAAAAATGATGCTTTAAAATTTGCAGGTGAGGCATATGAATCTGATAAAAACAACCCTTCATATGCAGAAACTTTTATTCAGGCAAATTTGTATTATGGCAATGAATTTGAGGCTGTAAAACTTGCAAAAAATTTTTATGAAAAATGGCCTTCAAATGAAAAAATTTCAGATATAAAAAATATTGCCTATGAAAAATATCTTACAAAATATCTCACTTATATAAAAAACAATAATTATGAAAAAGGAATTGCAGGACTTGAAAAGGCATCTGATATAATACCCGGAGCTGCAAGGGGATATGCATTGTCTCTTTTAAGTTCAGGAAAAAATGAAGAGGCACTTCAGGCTGCATCAGAAGCAGAAAAAAAATTTAAAAACAAAGACGAGGTAAAAGGTCTTTTTGATGAAATTTCAAATAAAACAGTAAAGAAATTTTATGAGGAATTTCAGGCCGGAAATGAAAAAAAGGCAATAGCTCTTTCAAAAAATTTTGCAGATAAATATCCTGATTCAAAAATCGCAAAGGAAACATACAATAGAATTTTAAATGCCTTTATAAATGCAGCAGATGTTTCGGTTCCGGATTCTGTTCAGATTGTTCAGTCCGAAAAAATAAACAAGGATTCAGATGCAATTCTTGCTTCATTATTTGAAAAATCAAAACCTGATGAAAACAATTATGACCTTGTAAGTGACATTGAAAAAAATATTCCAAAAACAAAAATCAGAAATTCTGATGGAGTTGCCGTTGTAATAGGCAACAGACGCTATGAAAAATACAACAAAGGTATAAAAGATGTTGTTTATGCAGAGCGTGATGCTGCTGTAATGAAAAAATACCTTATAAATACACTTGGTTTTGAAGAGGAAAACATAATTTATCATCTCAATGCAACAAGCGGTGATTTAAGGGATATTTTTGGTACAAAAGAAAACAGAAACGGAAAACTTGCAAGATATATTAGGGAAAACAGGTCTGATGTTTTTATCTATTATTCAGGCCACGGGGCTCCGGGACCAAAAGGTGACAGCTCCTATCTTGTGCCTGTTGATGCAAGTGCTGATTTTATAGCAAACAACGGCTACAGTCTTGATCTTTTTTATGAGCAGATTGAAAGTCTTGAAGCAAAATCAGTAATGGTTGTTCTTGAATCCTGCTTTTCAGGAGATTCGGATGCAGGGCCTTTGTTTGCAAATATCAGTCCTGCACTTGTTAAAAATATAAGTCCTGTTGAAAATGTAAAAAATGCCTCTGTTTTTTGCAGTGCAGATAAAAATCAGGTTGCAACCTGGTATCCAGAAAAAAGACATGGGATGTTTACATACTTTTTTTTAAAGGGGCTTTCAGGAAATGCTGATAAAAATAAAGATAATCAAATAAGCGTAAATGAACTTTATGATTATTTATCCGGTGAAGTAAAATACTGGGCAGGAAGAAAATCAAACAGAACCCAGACCCCTGTTTTCAAGGGAGATACAAAAAGGATTGTTGCTGTTTTAAAGTGATTTTGTAATTACTCAGCTGAAAACTGAGAAAAAAGCCAGTTTGCTCGAAAAACGGCTGCTGTATTTTTTCTGTGGCGGTTTCAGGAGATAGTTTTTTATCTCCTGCCTCGGAGCTTAAGCGGGAATGAGGCTCAGAAAAAATGCAGCAGCCGTTCCCATTTTAAGTTTGGGCTCAAAAACTTACAATTATTTTATGATATAAAAAAAGGCTCAAGATATTTCAGGAGCCTTTTTTAATAACACAAATAAAATTTATTTAAACCTAAGTTGAGCGTTTCATATTTTTAAAATAAGAAATTTCTAATGAATTAAGCTTATTATATTTAAAAATATGAAACCCTGCGGGCTTTCCAATTTTGCTGCATCTACGGCGTTAAATTGTATCACGCATAGCAAAAGTATAGCCTGCTACAATTTGCCGTTATATGCAGCAAACTTGAAAATCGCTCAATTTGGGTTAAATCTTGTCAAAATGTGAAAATTTCATTGTAAATGTAGCTCTTCCCTGTGAAGAAGATCTTAAATCAGTTGAATATCCAAAAAGTGAAGAAAGGGGAGCCTTTGCCATGATTTCCTGAATTCCTGCCTTTGGATTTATGGCTTCAATTTTTCCGCCTCTGGAATTTAGGTTTCCAATAACATCACCCATGAATTCTTCAGGTACAAAAATTTCAACATCCATTATTGGTTCTAAAAGAAAAGGTTCTGCATTTGAAAGAGCATTTCTCAAGGCCATGGAAGAAGCTGCTTTAAGTGAAATTATTGTTGGGAATTCGTCTTTTCCTTTAAAATGACGAAGTTCAACAAGAGTGTCTGCAACAGGATATCCCATTAAGGAACCGCTTCCAAGAGACTCTGTTATTGACTGTTCAACATGCTGGTTTACAAATGCAAGAAGTTTTTCATCTTCAAGCCTGATTTTTGATTCAAACCTGTTTCCTTCTCCCCTTGGAAGAGGTGAAACCTTTATATCAATTTCAGCATAATGATTTGTTCCGCCGATTTCACGGTCAAAAACAGCCTTTTCATTAACAGCCTTTGTTATTGCTTCTCTGTAAACAACCTGTGGTTTTCCAACGCTTACATCTGTGTTAAATTCACGCATCATTCTGCTGATAATTATGTCAAGATGGAGTTCTCCCATACCCGAAAGTATTATCTGGCCGGTATCTTCATCTGTTTTGGTCTTAAGGGTCGGATCTTCTGAAACAAACTTGTCAACAACTTCATACAGCTTGTCCTGATCTCCGTGAGTTTTCGGTTCTATTGCAATTGAAATCACAGGCTCGTATGAGTCGATTCTTTCAAGAAGAATTTTGTTGTCTTCATTGCAGAGAGTGTCGCCTGTAGTTGAAAATTTGGGGCCTATTACTCCTATTATGCTTCCCGGTCCTGCAGACTCGATCTTTGTCCGTTTATTTGCATGCATCAGCAGAAGTCTTGAGATTCTTTCCTTTTTATCAAGGAATGGGTTATATACGTCCTTGCCGGTTTCAAGCTTTCCTGAATAAATTCTTGCAAATGTGAGTTTTCTTCCTTCAATGTATGAGACTTTGAATATCAAAGCAGAAAGAGGGGCTTTTTCCTTTGGTTCGAATTTTTTCTTTTCTTTTGTGTCAGGATCGATCCCTCCTGTCTGTTCAACTTCAACAGGGCTTGGAAGAAAGTCTATTACAGCATCGAGAAGAGGCTGAATTCCCTTGTTTTTAAGAGCTGATCCGCAGAAAACCGGTACAAGCTTAAGTCCTATGGCAGCTTTCCTTATTGCAGCTTTTATCATTTCTTCAGGGACAGGTTCTTCAGATATAAACATTTCCATGATCTCATCGTCAAAGTCTGCAGCCTTCTCAATCAGTTCTTCCCTGTATTTAACCGCTTCTTCTGCCATGTAATCAGGTATTTCAGTTTCATAGAACTCTGCTCCGAGAGAGTCTGAATCCCATTCAATTTTTTTCATTTTAAGGAGATCTATAACCCCGTCGAAATCATTTTCTCTTCCGACGGGAAGCTGCATGATAACCGGATTTGCCCCCAGCTTTTCAATCATCATGTCAACAG
>JBFWJK010000197.1:0-5155 GCA_050253255.1 Desulfobacteraceae bacterium
ACTTTTCTACAATAGCTTTTTTAAACTCATCTGAGTACTTTGCATATCCTACCATTTTTCTTGCTTTCTGCCCCCTGACTTAAATTTTGTTTTTTAACTCATGTGACAACTATCCTGACACAGGGGGAAGGCAAGTCCCCCAAATACTGCTGCTTTATTGTTTTTAGTCCATTCATTTATGTAAATATAGAGAACAATAATCAGTATGGGAATGAGATACCATTTAAAGTTACCGGGATCCCTTAAGGTTTCAAGTGTTTTTAAAGTGTGTCCGGTCAGATCAGGAAATTTAGAAGGATCCGGGGGAAGTGCGGAGTAAAGATGATAAAGGTTCATATACCTCCTTAACGTCTTGGTTTTAACTTTACAATTTGTATTAAAATTTAACTTCAGGGTGTGTAAAGATAATATTATGTTACTGCAATGTCTGCTAAATAAAAATTCTTTTCTTGAAAAAAATCTTTGGACAATTTATATTTATACATCTGTTTTATTTCTGCGCAGTCCCTGATTATATCAAGCAAACTTCCAAATTTTTGACTTAGACCGAGTCAGTTTTCTTAAACTGAAAATTATTGTTTTGAACGGTTCTTTTATATTGAGAGCTCGTGATTGAGAAAAACTTATTATTCCATAATACAATTAAACGGGGGTGTATTATGAATTCAATAAAAATTGAAAACATACCGGACAATCTTTTAAAAAAACTTAAGGCTTCTGCAGCATTCAATCATACAAGCATTGAAAGAGAAATTCTTCTGTGCATTGAAAAGGTTTTTATGGAAGACAGAAAAAAGAATATGGCAGAGACTGAAAAAGCGGCTCTTGTAATTGATCAGCTGGGTCTGTCTTACAGAGCGTGTGATTTAAAAAAATATATGGAAAACTGCTGTTGATTGGGAAAGGTCAGTTTTTAGTTCTGAGTCTGAAGCAGGCTATATATCCGTTGAGGAGGCTCTCAAGAAAATTTATCATTTCAATAAATTCTGATTTTTCAAGGTCTGCAACAAATTCGTTCCCTTTTTCATTAAGGCCTGTTATTTCCTGCTCAAAGTAAATTCTGCAGCAGTCTTTTCCTTCCTGCACAAAGGATATTTTGTAAATTATTGTTCTTATTGTATTGAATTTGACAAATTTGATAAAAGATGAGGGTCTGTATTCAGAAATTATCCAGATGTCTTCTCCCTCATCAGGATCAAAGGTTTTAAATACGCAGCCTTCTTCAGCATAACCGCTCTGTGAGTGTATTATCAAGGCATCCCAGTCTTCAATCCACTCATAGCTTCTCACAGGACAAAAAAGGGGAAACACCTCATCAGGTTTTGCCGATATGGTCTGATAATGGGAAAAAAAACGCCTTACAGATTTAAAAATCATAAAATCTCCGAGATAGAAGATATCTGTTTTTGCCAAAAACCTCAGTCAATAATAAAATATTAGATGTTTTTTTAAAACAATTATTTGCAGTGGATTTGCAGGTATAAACAGAAATACCGGGAAAAAATTTTTTCCGGTATTTCTGAATTTGCAAAGTATAAAAAAAATATTTTTAAATTTGATATAATTTAAGCGGGTTATATATAGTCAGTGTTATTGTGCGGGCTTTTTGTAGCCTTTCATTTTTGTGGGATCATAAAGAGAGTCGTCTGTATCCTGGTCAAGTTTTACTGATTTGAGAACGCTTGTTTCAGTTACTTCACCCTCTTCTATTGTCTGTGATTTGAAAGGCATCATTATTCCTGACACTTTACGGAAATCAGAACTTAATTCAATCACGTTCCCGTTATCCATAGATTCTTTTACAAGGAGAAAATCTTTAACTGAAATCCACATTTCTGATTTTTCGCCGAAATCAAACTCAGCTTCAATTCTGTAGCATTCAAGACCTGACACAGTTTCTTTTCCAATATAGGTCACGGAAACAGGTTTTGGTTCTTCTTCATCTTCCTCGCTGTCTTTAGGGAAGGAATGGAATTCTCCTTCAGATGAAAAAGTCGAAATATTTTTTCCGTCATCTATCATTACTGTTTTGTGTCCTTTTTTTATCATCATTGAGTCGGGGCTTTCAACTACAACTGACTCCATTCTGCTTTTGTCACCTTTTATATAAATTTTACCGCTGATTACCATTCCTTCAGATCTTGATTCATGTTCAAAGACTGCTTTATTTATTTTTTTTTCAACCTGCTTCTCATTTTCCATATATTTGTTGTAGATTTCCATTCCGTTCATTGCATATGACAGGAATGGAAAAATAAATAAAAACATAATAAGAGCGGATAAGAACCTTTTCATTTTATCTCCTTTGGAATTTGAATTGTTGAACAGTAAAAGAAAGTTTACAATTTTATTTTTAATTTGGAAATATAAATCAATTGAACTTTAAAACAAAATCCCTGATTTCTTATCTGCTGACTGAAAACCAGAAAATATTTTCCTGATTTCAGGGGCTCTGTTTTTATCGGAAAATAGATTCAAAGAAGGATCTTTTATTAAAATTAATCCTTGCACAATCAATATTAAAATATATAAGAATTTAAAAAATTTAATTTATTCAGTATAATAACTAAATGTTTTATGTTTTTGGCCGATTGATTGAAAAACTTGAAAAAATATAATCAACGGAAAATTTTATCTGTTATGCCAGAATCTTACAATAAATTTACATTTCCGGAGCTGCTGTTCAGAAATATTGAAGAGACTCCTTCCCTGAAAGCTCAGTGGTGGTTTGAGAAAAGTGAGGAAAGGTTTATAACCTGGGCTGAGCTGGGCGATAAAGTAAAAAAAATCAGTTCAGGACTGATGTCACTGGGAATAGAACGGGGGGACAGGGCAGCTGTTTTTTCTCCAACCGTACCCTGCTGGCTTTGGGCTGATGCTGCAATAAGCTGTGCGGCAGGTGTTTCTGTATGTCTTTACCCTACTCTTTCTTCTGGGGAGCTTTTATCCCAGATAAACGATTCCGGAGCAAAGTTTATTTTTGTTCATGACGAACTCATGTGCGAAAAAATCAAGGCAGTATGGAACGAAGCCAGACATTTGAAAAAAGTTATTCTTTTAACAGGAGTAGATTTTTTTGAAGATGATAATCTTATCGCTCTAAAAACTCTGATGAAGAGGGGAGATGATTTTAACCGGAAAAATCCGGAGGCCTTTGAAAAGAGAAGAGACTCTCTCAGCAGTGATGACATAATGACCATTGTATATACCTCAGGAACAACAGGAAAGCCTAAAGGGGTTGTTCTTACGCACAAAAATTATAGAAGTGCTGTGAAAAGGGATCTTAATATGATTCCTCATCCAAAGAAAGGGGAAGTGCTTCTTTCTGTTCTGCCTCTTGCACATACCTTTGAAAGACAGTGCGGGCACGGTGTTGCCATTGCTTCAAAAATGACGATCGCATATTCATCGTCAATGACCTTTGCTGAGGATGTAAAAATTTTTAAGCCTTCCATGTTCATGGGGGTTCCAAGGATTTTTAAAAGAATTTACAAAGAGGTTAAAGACAAGAGCTCTTCATCTGTTTTTAAGGCTCTTATATTTAATTCAGGCAGAAAAACCGCCTTGAAGGTTCTTGAGAAGAATACAGATGAGAACGGATTTATTGATATAAGTGAAGGCCGAAGACTTGAAGATAATGCAGGTCTGATTCTTAAGCTGCAATACAGGCTTTTTGATAAGCTGATGTATTCTAAGATAAGAAAAGTTTTCGGAGGGAATCTCCGTTTTTGTTTTTCGGCCTCGGCAACTCTTCCGGCCGAGATATGCCGTTTTTTTGTCTCATCGGGTGTAAGAGTTCTTGAAGGTTACGGAAGTACAGAGACTTTTAACACTGTAGCTCTTAATCCCATAAACAGGATCTGTCCCGGGACGGTTGGCATCTCGTGTAAATCCGTCGAGTGGAAAATTGCTGATGACGGTGAATATCTTGTAAAAGGGGAAAATGTTTTTTCCAGATACTGGAACAACAAGGCTGAAACCTTGAATTCCTTTACAGAAGACGGTTTTTTCAGGACTGGAGATATTGTGGAAATGACTGACAGCGGTTATCTGAAAATAATTGACAGAAAAAAAGGTCTTATAGTTCTTGATACAGGAAAAACTGTTCCTTCAGCCAAGATTGAGGCAATTTTTTCACTGAGCAGTTTTATTGATATAGCTGTTCCTTACGGGAATGATCAGAAAATACTTACAGCTCTTATTATTCCTGATTTTGATGCAGTTATTAAATATTTTGAAAAAAAGAAAATTCATTATGAAAAAAATAATCTGCTTTATGACAAGGGAGTTTGTGTTGAGGTAGACCGGGCTTTCATAAATAACGGGGATTTTTTAGATCTTATTGAAAAAGAGATTACGGAAGCCAATCTCAAGCTGGAATCATGGGAAAAGATTAAAAAATATTATATTTCCTCAAGACGGCTTACAGAGCAGTCAGGAGAACTGACTCCAACATTCAAGGTAAAGAAAAATGCTGTTTTTAAGAATTTTGAGACAGAGCTTGAAAGTCTTTATATCTGAAAAGAGTTGTTTTTTGTCTGCAATAAATGAGGTTTATCAGAATAAAAGAAAGCCCCTTTTAAGTAAAGAGGCTTTCTGTTTTTGTAAGGCTTTGTTATTTTTTGTTTAAAACTATCTGAGCAAGATTGATTATGTTTACCGGGAAAAATCCAAATTTATTCAAAACCGTACTTCCCGGAGCAGAGGCCCCGAAAATGTTTATTCCAAGTATTTCTCCCTGATCTCCTGCATATTTTTCCCATCCGGAAGATGAACCTGCTTCAACAACAAGACGTTTTTTGATGTGTGACGGGATAATTCTTTCTTTGTAGTCTTTTCCCTGCTTTTCAAAAATTTCCCTTGATAAAAGACTTACTATTCTTACTTTTTTGCCTCTTTTTTCAAGTTCCTTTTTGGCTTCAACACAAAGATGGACTTCTGAGCCTGTGGATATAATTATAAGATCCGGTTCACCTTCGCAGTTGTCAACTGTATACCCGCCAAGTTCAGGTCTGCCGTCCTGATTTGATGTGTCAAGTACAGGAAGCCCCTGTCTGGAAAGAATCAGGGCTGTCGGTCCTGTTGAGTTGTTTATTGCTGTTTCCCAGGCTGTTCTTGTATCATTTGCAACAGCTGGTCTTAAAACGGAAAGTCC
>JBFWJK010000198.1:0-5032 GCA_050253255.1 Desulfobacteraceae bacterium
TAGTCATGAATATTAGAAAATTCTATATTAATTCAGAACCGGTTGAGCTTTATAAGATTCTGAAGATAGACAATCAGGTACAGAGCGGAGGAGAGGCAAAATTTGTCATATCTGAAGGTCTTGTGAAAGTTAACGGAGAAGTTGAGACAAGAAAGGCCAAAAAAATTTATTCCGGTGATGTTATTGATTTTGAGGGAGATTTAATTCAGATAGTGCTTGAGAAAAAATAGATTTTTTCTTAAGCTCTTTGAATAGTTTTTGTCGTGTCTAAAAAAATTGAATTAAGCAAATACGGAGGCCGGAATGACAGAAATACAAAAAGAAATAGAATCATGCATTGAGTGCGGAATCTGCAATGATATTTGTTCGACTTTTGAAATAACGGGAAATGAAATGTTTACGCCCCAGAAAAGGGTGGAAATTGCAAAAAATGTTTTTTCAGGAGAAACAGTTTCCGATGAAGAAATAGAAAGTATTTATAACTGCCCCAAATGTATGCTCTGTGAAAATGTCTGTCCCCAGGAGATAAGTATTGTTGAAATTGTGCACAGAACAAGAGAAGCTCTTGTACAGAAAAAAATCGGTCCTCTTGAAAATCATTACAGGGTAATGAAAGGGATATTGAAAAATGACAACTCTGTAGGCGGAGACCCTGAAAAAAGAATGAACTGGCTTGAGGATGAAAACTTAAAGAAAAAATATCTGTCATCAGATTCAGAGACTCTTCTATATCTTGGATGTATTCCTTCTTACCTGGCTAAAGATTCTTCCTATGCAACACTGCAGGTTTTTGACAAACTTGGTCTTGATTTCAGAATAATTGAAGATGAAGGATGCTGCGGGACTTATTTTTATGAATGCGGTAACACTGAATTTGCAAAAGAATATTTTGAAAAAAATATTGAAAAGTTCAGATCCCTTGGAATAAAAAAACTTGTTGTCCCCTGCAACGGCTGTCTTAAGTGCTTTAAATATTTTTATCCGGCAATGCTTGGAGATACTGGAATTGAGGTTGAGCATGCCGTGGAATCAATTTTCAATCTTTTAAAAGATAAAAAAGACGTGCTTAAAAAAATAGAAAGAAAAGTTACTTTTCAGGACCCCTGCAGGCTTGCAAGAACTGAAAATCTGACAGATGAACCAAGAGATATTTTAAAAGCCTGCGGAGCAGAACTTCTGGAAATGGAAAAATCGGGAAAAGAAGCTTCCTGCTGCGGAGCAGGGGCCGGGATAAGATCAGTTTTCCCGGACCTTTCCCTGAATCTTGCGGAAAAGCTTTTGAAAGGCTCAAGCTCAGACGATGTTGTTACAGCCTGTCCTTTCTGTACGTTCAATCTTTCCTATGCTTCAAAAAAGAAGTCTCTTGATAAAAATCTGATTTATTTCTCCAGGGTTGTTCTTGATTCACTTTAAAAAAAACCGGTCATTTTCATGACCGGTACTTTTTTTATTTTTTTATTCTCTGGTTTTCTGGCTGTGGCGGTTGAGATTTTTTTAAAATGTCTTTCTGGTTTGAAAAATTGATATAGATATTTTTACCGTCAGAAGCTTTATAATATTCTATATAAATAAGGGAGCCGGGCTCAGGCAGAGTTTTTGGATTCTTGTCCCCCGGATAAAAAATTCTGCTGTTATCAAGTTCAATAATATTATCTTTTGAAGAGGATAGTTTGCCTGATTCAATTTCAGTTGCAACAAAATATGCTGAAAATGAAGAAGAAACTGAAAAACAGAAGAGAAATACTGCTGTTATACCGAACTTTTTGAAAATATTTTTTATATTACTCATTGATAAATCCTTTTTTAAAAATTATTGAAGGTTTTTCTGTCTCCAGTAGTAAAATTCGATACCTGCGGGAGCTCCCTTGATTTTAAAGCCGTCTTCTCCCGGGCCGACAATTTTGCCTCCCATCATTGACATTGCACCTTCTTCACCATCTCTGACAACAACTGCAAAAGAAGAAGGAAGACCGAAAATATTTGATATCTTGAGGTATCTGTCGGAAACATCATATTTGGTTTCATCGACCTGATCGTTCAATGTGTTGTAGTTGTAGGCTGATGTGCCGTCCATGTAGTTCAATGCGTATGAAAATCCGTCCCCTTTCGGGTTGCAGGGGTCAGAAATTGAAGGTTTATAGGAAGTGAAGTAAAGTATTTCCGCAAAAAGAGCGGGCTTGCTTAAAATCTTTTCCCCTTTGTGGATATCTGCAGACTGATACCCGGCCGGATAGGTGCAGTGGCTGCAGTTTACTGAATCTCCCTGATCTTCAAGAATTATGTACCATCCTTTGGCATCGTCTTCATCAACTGCTTTCTCGAGTTTTAATGTTCCTGAATCATCAAATGTTACATCATCAGTAAGCGCTTTTTCAAGCTCACTCTTGTTTATGCCTGTCAATGTTGTGTTAACATCTAATTCATCGCATGAGAGGTTCAGAAGATCATTTTCATAATAAGGGGCTCCTGAAACAGCAACCTCGGCTGAAGTCGACTTGTCATAGGCTTTAACAGATGTGTCATCATATACTGAGTAAAATCTGTTTCTTATCATAGTATACTGAGGGTGCTCCCTGTCACCTGTTCCGAAAAATATCGAGGCTATTTCATCGAGTCCTGTAAAATATACATCTCCGTGCTTGAAGTTGCCTGCATCGAAATACTTAGCCGAACCGCCTAGAGATACTGCCGGCGGGTAAAATGCTTTTCTTCCTGTATCGCTCAAATTACTTGAGCTGCCGAATGTTCCGCTTGAATTGAGACTTCCGGGGTTTGCACTGAAAATCTTTTTAACAATCCAGTCATTTTTTGTTATCGAGTATGACCCGGATGCCAGACCCACTTCGAAATCGTAAAAGACTTTGTAGACGTTTGCATAAATATCAACAGCGTACAATGATCTGAAAAGATTAGTGATTCTTGCACTTACAGTGTTTCCTGACGCATCGGTATAGGAATTGACATAGTTTTTTAAAATAACCGAAGGAGAAGCCGGAAAACAGTATTGCATGGAGGTAAGAGTCTGTGACGCTCCCGATGTATCGTCTGAAGCTCCGTATTGCACTGAAAACGGAAGTATCTGATTTCCTGTACTGTCAGAAATTACATTGGAAGGATTATCTATGTCAAAAATAAAAATTCCTCTTCCGTAATCGTTTGCCCCGGGATTGTACAGATCATACGATGAGTTTCCGTTAACATCGTGAAGGCTGTTGTTTTTACTCCATTCTCCTGTATCGATTCCTCCTGCTGCCTTGTAGGGAGACCCGTTATTGTCAAGATCGTCAAAGGGTTCGGGATAGTTGTCTTCTTCGGGGTCATATCCTCCGGTTATGATTACAGCATCTTTGAAAGTGATTTTACCGGTCGTCGAATTGATAGCGGTCGGGAAAGAAGCAATTTCAGGCTTTGACCATGACTGATAAATTTCAGAATTTGTGTATTTCCATTTTACGGTCCAGTTGAGTGCATTCTGATCTGAAATATCAAGGCACCAGTAGTATCCTCCGCCTCTCCTTTCACCGAAGATCAGATATTTAGGCTGTTTGTCCCTGTAGTAAAGGGTTATTTCGCCGTCAGCTGTATCCACAAAAGGTTCAAGGGGTATAAGTTTGAGCTTTGTCAACAGGTCTTCAGGAATAAATGAGAAAACTTCCTTCCCGTCTGAATCGTCATAAACATGTAGCATTCCGTCGTTTGCACAGATTGCTATATATCGTTTTGTCAGAACAGAGTAGTCTGTGGAATCATAATAGCTGATGATAACAGGCTGGGAATGAAGGACTGCTCCAAGAGCCCAGTCTCTGGGGCCGACAGGAGTTTTATCGGCATTTGCCTCAAAGGTGTAGCCGTGTGTATAGTTTATTACCTTGTCCCTTTCAGTATCATCTGCAACATTTAAATCGGTTGCAGTAATATTGCTGTGACTGAAGTGAACCAGTGAATTTGATGTTGAATTATAGGTGTAGATAGGTCTTGACCAGTACTTGTCGGTGGAGCCGCTTAAAAAGTTGCTTTTCACGGTTTCAGCTACAAGTTCTCCGACTCCGTCTTCTGTTACGTCAGAAGCTCCGTAGTTGTCGGAATCGTTTGCATCGTTTTCGTCACCGAAAAAACCGTCAGTATTGTCAAAGAAATTACCGTCTGCATCAATCACTTCATTGTTGGAAGCATCGTAGAGCATCCATTTATCAGGTCTTGCAGCAGTTCCGTCTCCGAATTTGAATTTTTTGATGTTTCCTACCCATGATCTGTTGTCCTGGGGAAGAAAAAGACCGAGGTAGAGATCGTCACCGCTCTGAATTTTATTTTCGGAGTCAACCGAAACAACAGGGGAAGTAAATGAAACAGCTTCTGAGATCATCATTCCAAGGGAATGAAGGGCTGCAACAAGCTGGGCCTTGTTATAGGCTGCAATATATTCTCCTCCAGAATCTCCGGCAGCTTCCTGAAGGAGAGGATGAAACATTCCAAAGGAAACATGATGTGTAATTACGTTTTCATAGGAATTTGCAGGATCGGAAACCACAGCTTTTGTTCTCCAGCTGTGGTTATATATCCATGAGGCTACATCATCGTAATAGTTGAGAGGGGGGGACGAATACTGATAAGGGTCGGCTGTCCAGCCGTCTCCGTCTGAGTCTGTTATTGTTACTCCTCCTATCCTTGACCAGTCTTCATCGTTTGAGGGGTAGCCGTCTGAAACAGAAATAATGTAGTTTTTTCTGCACATAAGTTTTTCAAGAGAGCTTTTTTTGCCATAGTAGCCGTCGTCGAATACATCCTGAAGTGCCTCTCCAAGGGGCGTTCCGTACATTGGAGTAAGATTTTGAACATGAGTTTTGATTGAAGCCGAATTTGCATCATCTGAAAGAGAAGGATTGAGAGAGTGGTGCAGAGTTGCTCCGTCTCCTGATGTTCCGCTGTAGTTGAATGTTGCAATTCCCCAGTTGATTTTTCCTTTGAATGTGTCAAGGGCATAAAGCATTGCATCCTGTGCGACATCCAGTCTGTTCTGCATTAATTAGGAATC
>JBFWJK010000199.1:0-5023 GCA_050253255.1 Desulfobacteraceae bacterium
CCTCAGGTTCAAGATAGTCGCAAAAAGCTTTTGTAACAAGAATGTATCTGAAATTTTTAAAAAGACCTATTACTCCGGCAGTTATCATTTTCCCCTGAAATATCGGCCATATAAGGGCTTCTTTGTATTTTACCCCGGTTTTTTCAGAAAGATCGTCAAGAATTTTTCTGGTTTCCACATCTTCTAATTTTCTGCATTTCCAGAATTTTTTAAGAATTACAGGAATAAATACACTTATTAAAAGAATAAGGAGCAGTCCGTAAATTATCTGACCTGTAAAAGAATCAGTAAAAAGCATTTTATTTTTAAATGGAAGAAGTTCCAGAATGTCAAAGGCTGATGAAATAACAAACCATGGAAAAAGAGAGGGGAGTGAGAATCCAAGCTGTGTGAGAATGTATTCTTTTTTTGAAATTTCACTTGTTCTGTATTCAGGGCTGTATGAATAAAATCTTTCCCATATGACAAGCATGAATCCGGTAAAAACAGAAATCATTGCAAGAGGCCCTAAAGTTTCATTTTTAAAAAAATTTATTCTGCCTGAAATGATTTGAGGTATTTCAAAAATATAGATATTTACTGCAAAAATTATTATTGCAGATACAGACAGCTTTTTTAAGTACGGTCTGAATAAATCCGTTTTGTTATTCCTTGCAGCCTTTTTAAATAAAGTGTCACTCAGGAGATAAATAAAAATAAAGGAAAGAATCAGAAACGCAGCCGAAAATTTAAAGGAAAAGCTGTCAGCACCTGAGTCTGTGTAAAGAACTGACAGAATAAGAGCGGAAATAAAATAAATTATATTTTCAAACATAAGTTTTTATTTTTCCTTTTAATAAGAGTTTAAACTCAGGTATTGAGCATTTTCATGAACCTCTGCTTTTCACTGTAAATGCAGCCGCAGTACTGCTGTCTGTACATTCCAAGCTCTTTTGATTTTTCAATTGCGTAATTCCAGCCTGTTCTGAAATCCTGGTAATAGAACTTGACACCATTTTGTTTTCCAAGAGATTCTGCAATTTCAATTATTTTTTCATGGTTCTGCTGTCTGCTGTATAAAAGGGTGGAGGAATAATATTCGAACTTACCTTTTTTTGCTAATTTTACAGTTGCATAAAGCCTGTCATAATAGCAGATCAGGCATCTTTCTGACTCTCTGAAGCATGCTTTTCTTAAGAATTCTTCCATTTCATAGCCTTTTTGCCAGATCATGGGAAGGTTTTCCTGATTTGCAAAATTTTTAAGTGTTTCCTCTCTTTTCATGCATTCTGTGAGAGGATGTATATTGTGTCTGTAGAAAAAGCCCATAACTTCAAAGTTTTTCTTCCTAAGCTCTTCCAGGGGGTAGATCGTGCATGGTGCGCAGCAGGTGTGCAAAAGAAGTTTCATCTGTAATTTCTTTCTCCAAATATTCTGGTTCCAACCCTTACCATTGTTGCACCATGCTCAATGGCAATATGGAAATCATCTGACATTCCCATGGAAAGTTCTTTCATTTCAAGGCCGGGGAATTTTTTATTGAGTTCATCAAGTGATTTCTTTAAAAGACTGAAATGTTTTCTTGCCTCATCTTCTTCCATTCCAAAGGGAGGGATTGCCATGAGTCCGCATATTTTTATATTCTTTAAATTTATAATCTCTTTAAAAAATTTTTCTGCTTCTTCAGGCATAATTCCTGCCTTTTGTTCTTCTCTGCCTGTATTTATCTGAATCAGAATATTCTGGATTTTTTCCTCAGATGCCGCTCTCTTGTTTATTTCCACAGCAAGCTTCAATGAATCTACCGAATGGATTAAATCAAAATATTTTACAGCGAACTTAGCTTTGTTTGACTGAAGGGCTCCAATAAAATGCCAGCATATTTTATTGTTTTTAATGGAGTCTATTTTATCCATTGCCTCCTGAATATAATTTTCTCCAAAATCAGTCTGACCTGCATTTAAAGCCTCGATTATATCTTTTTCAGGTTTTGTCTTGCTCACTGCAATCAGTCTTGGGATATCTTTTCTTCCTGAGTTTTTACAGGCCTCTTTAATCTGATTTTTAATTTCTTCGATGTTTTCCTTTATGCTCATTTACTGAATTATCCTTTCTCTTTCCATAAGCTCAATTACTTCACTCAAAGGGAGTCCGACAACATTTGTGTAAGAGCCTTCTATTGATGATGCAAATGATGCCGCCCTTGACTGGATTCCGTAACCTCCTGCCTTGTCAAAAGGTTCCCCTGTTTTAATGTACCAGTTGATCTCTTCTATTGAAAGTCTTCTGAACTTTACTTTTGTTTTTACCGAAAGAGTTGTGATTTTTTCGGTTTTTGGAGAAATTAGTGAAAATCCTGTTATAACTTCGTGGGTATTGCCGCTCAGCATTGAAAGCATTTCAAAGGCATCTTCCCCGGATCCGGGCTTTAAAAGAATTCTGTTTTTATAGACGACTATGGTGTCAGCAGCCAGAACATGACAGTCTTCCCTTCTTTTTATGACATCCAGAGCTTTGAAATATGCAAGCATTTTTGCATAATCATCAGGATTCTGACCGTCGGTTTCAGGTTCTTCAAATCTGCTTTCCAGAACTTCAGGATAAATTCCGGCAGATTTAAGGAGTTCTAGTCTTCGTGGTGATTTTGAGGCCAGTATCAAAGGTTTGTGCTTTTTTTTTAAATGCATGGTCCCCCCGGTATTTATAAAGGTAAAAAGTATTCTTTTCATAAATTTCTAAAACTATAAACTGAATTGGGCGATTTTCAAGCCGGGGCATCAGTTCTGTAAAACTGAAAAGCCCGTTGTATTTTATAACTTTTAAATATACCAGGCCTGGTTTATAGAAAAGATTAAAAGTCATATTCATGTGTAAGTGTTTGATATACTATCTGCTTTTTTCAACACCGATTCTTTTGCAGTAATCTGAGACAGGGCATTTTGAGCAGTGGGGTGAAATCGGTCTGCAAAGAGTCTGGCCAAAGGCAACAAGAATTTCGTTGTAAATGATCCAGTATTTTTCAGGCAGTTTTTTTCTAAGTTCAGCTTCAGTCTGGTCTGGGGTTTTTGTATTTACATATCCGATTCTGTTGGAAATCCTGTGGACATGGGTATCTACACAGATTGCCGGGATTTTGTAGCCTTCTGCGAGAACAAGGTTGGCTGTTTTTCTTCCCACACCTGGAAGCTCAAGGAGCTGTTCAATTGAGCAGGGTACCTTACCTTCGTATTTTTCAATGAGAATCCGGCTTATTTCAATTATTCTTCCAGCTTTAGTAGGGTAAAAACCTACAGGATAAATGAGTTTTTCTATTTCCTCTTTACTCAGTTCAATCATTTCATGGGGGGTATTGGCTTTTTTAAACAGTTTTTTTGTTGCTTCAATGGTTACTTCATCTTTTGTTCTAAGTGATAAAAGTGTGGAAATAAGAATTTCATATGGAGAAGCTCCTTTTATGGAAATAAAAGTTATAACAGGAGCATTCCAGTTTTTATATTCTTTTTCAAGAATTGAAACGAATTTTTGTATGGAGAATTTTTTCCGGGGCAAATTTGGTTTCCTTGGTTTTGTTTATCATTTTTATATAAAAATATTTTCTGTACATAAATGAAAAACTAAAAGATTTGCAATAACAAATTTCAGATTTAAAACTGAGTTTTAAGTTAACATGATTGAGAGTGAAAAGTTTCCATCAGGCAGGCCTGTTTTCAATAAATATAAAAATTATAGCTGTTTATCAAAAAAAACATGATTTTTATTTTAATTTAGTGTAATAGAATTGCTGTGTTTTTTTCTTATGGAAGTATTCTTAATATTTTCAAAACTTTATTAAAAATCATTAAATTAAGGGAGATTTGCGCATGGAACACCAGTCTGAACTGGCAAATCCTGCACCTCTGGGGCTGATGGGATTTGGTATGACAACAGTTCTTTTGAACCTTCACAACGCAGGGCTGTTTGAAATAAGTGCTGTGATTCTTGCAATGGGGATTTTTTACGGAGGTATTGCCCAGATTATTGCAGGGATCATGGAATTCAGAAAAGGCAATACTTTCGGGACCACGGCTTTTACTTCGTACGGTCTTTTCTGGCTGAGTCTTGTTGCATTGATATACATGAACGGAAAGTTCGGCATACCAGAGAATACACTCCGGGTTGAAGGATGGTATCTTTTGTTATGGGGAGTTTTCACTTTTTTTATGTGGATAGGAACTTTGAAATCATCAAGAGCAATGCAGTTTGTTTTTCTTTCGCTTACAATTCTTTTTTTCATGCTGGCCATGAAAGATTTTTTCGGCCTTACCGGCACTTTTGCCAGAATTACCGGTATCGAAGGGATAATCTGCGGAGCATCGGCAATTTATTTTGCCATGGCTCAGGTGATCAATGAAGTTTACGGAAGAGATGTTCTTCCTGTTGGAGCAAAATAAAATTTTATCAGGCAGAAAATTATTGTTAATTTTCTGCCTGAATTTTTACTGATACATTTTGCTTTGTAATCATTAAGACCAAATCTCAGTAATTATAGAGCTCAAGTATTGACGCAAGCCTTTTTTCAAAATCCGGCCCTATTCTTTTAGCAAAAATATCAAGACTTATAAGAGCATTTACGGCACTGTCCTTTTTTGACGCACCGGAAAGTCTTGCTGCCATAAAAGTGTTCAATATTTCAATGTCTTTGTACTTTTGTTTCAGGGGTTCAAGTGAAAGAGATTTGTCGTTGGAATTTAGTTTTTTTAAATATTCCTGCAAAAGAAAGTAAGAGGCTGACCGCCACAGGGTTTCATCACTGTCTGCAAATGGAAGGTGAAACCTTGCCATTGGTTTGAAAAAATCTGTGTGCGGGCATCTGCTGGTAGCTATCAAAAGCCCCATGAGAGATTTAAGACCGTTTTGTACGCTGGTTTCCGAGTAGATATCTATAATGGACCCCAAAATTTGAACCATTTGCTAAGCGACATATAAGCTGGTAAAAATTTAAAAAAAATAAAAGAGAATAGGAGGTCCATGAGGAAAAGTTACAGTGGGAGCTTCAAGGCAAAAG
>JBFWJK010000200.1:0-4986 GCA_050253255.1 Desulfobacteraceae bacterium
CCCTCCCTCGCCTATTACGGCAAGATCAAAAATCAACCCTACATAATCCTTTAATTTAGAACTGGAAGGATCATTTTCAAAAAGGGTTTTCATTTTTTTGACTACGGCATGTCCGGTGTTAAGCTCAAGATTTCTTTTGGGAACCGGGAAATCCTGGCCTGACGCTTTAAGAATCTTCTGCATATAGGCACTCATTCCATGATCTTCAGATGAAAGACACGACAGGGATTCCTTTAATCTTGCAGATTCCTTTACCTCGCCGATTTTACCGTCAAGCTCTTTTTTTATGAACTCAAAAAAGAATTTGTTCTCTTCAGAGGTTTCATCTTTTTTCCCGTCTTTTTCTTCATCAAGATCAAGATCACCTTTTTCAGCGCTTTTCAGACTTTTTCCCTGGTATTCATACAGCCCCTGTACAACCCATTCATCAACTGGATCAGTCATTAAAAGAACCTCGTAGTCCTTTTCCTTAAGGACTTCAAGATAGGGACTGTTTTTAAGAGTGGTGATATTTTCTCCGGTAAGGTAGAAAATACTTTTCTGATCTTTATGCATATTTTCAACATAATCGGAAAGAGAAATCTTTTTACCGTCAGATTTGGTTGTTTCATATCTGAGAAGGTCTGCTATTTTATCTTTATTTTCCGGATCAGTGGGGATTCCGGCCTTTAAAACAGAACCGAACTCATTATAGAATTTTTCATATTTATCAAATTCCATATCTTTTAAAAGCTCAAGAACCTTTTTAACTATATTTTTCCTTATATTTCTGACAAGCCTGTCCTGCTGCAGAATTTCACGGCTCACATTAAGGTTCAGGTCAGGAGCATCCACAACACCTTCCACAAATCCGAGGTACTCAGGAATCAACTCCCTGCAGTCGTCCATTATAAAGACTTTCTTGCAGTAAAGGTGCAGTCCGTTTTTTCTGTCTTCCCTGAAAAGATCGAAAGGTGCTTTTGATGGTATGAACAAAAGAACATCATATTCAGTAGTGCCTTCAAACTTCATGTGAATTCTGTCCAAGGGTGAATCCCAGTTATGGCTTATGTGTCTGTAGAATTCCTCGTATTCTTCCTCACTCACCTCGGATCTGCTTCTTGACCAGATGGCTTTCATAGAGTTCAGGGTCTCATCCCTTATAACCCTTTTTGAAGTCTCTCCTACAGGTTTTCCTTCACTGTCCTTTACAATCTGATCTTCAGGAAGAGGCTCATACTTTTCAACCTTCATAACAATTGGATATCTGATAAAATCGGAATGTTTTTTTATGATTCTTCTTATTGCATATTCGTCTGTAAAGTCATCATCTCCGTCTTCAGTCTCTTTAAGTTCAAGGATTACATCAGTTCCTCTTTCATCTTTGGACGCTTCTTCTATAGTAAAGGTACCGTCTCCTTCAGATTCCCATTTCCATGCCTTGTCAGAACCCGCAGCCCTTGTAATAACAGTGACTTTTTTTGCCACCATGAATGCACTGTAAAAACCGACACCGAACTGGCCTATGAGTTCCGGGGAAAGAGCCCCTTCTTTTTTCGACTGTTCCAGAGCGGCGGCAAAAGCTTTGGTTCCGCTCTGGGCGATTGTACCGATATTTTCCTCGATCTCCTCTTTTGACATCCCTATTCCATTGTCAGAAACAATAAGTTTTTTATTTTTTTCATCTCTTTCAATTCTGATGAAAAATTCATCATTCCCCTCAAGAACGGAATCATCTGTCTGTGCCCTGAAACTTACCTTATCAATTGCATCCGAGGCATTGGAAACAAGTTCTCTCAAAAAAATCTCCTTATTGGAATAAAGAGAATGGACAATAAGATTAAGCAGCTGCTTTACTTCTGTTTTAAATTCATAGGTATTTTTTTCTGTCATTTTCTCCCCCCGACAGTATTTATATTAATTTAATAAAAAAGATATTTGTTCAGGTTCTAAAGATAAGCCAAAACAGGAAATGTCAAGACTCAAATTTTTTCAAGGTCATTTTTATCGTAGGAAACGGTCACTTCTGAGCCTGCCTTGATTATACGGGAAGATTTCACCCATACCCGTTCCAGGCCCGAATCAACCGAATAAAAATACTCCCTGCCCGATACAAGAAGACACGAGGTCACAAAACCTTTTAAAACTGTTCCTGAAGAAGTATTTTCCAGTGCTTCATTTTCAGATATTTTTATTCTTTCAGGCATTAAAATAAAAAATTTGTCAGAAATTTCTGATTTGATAAAATTCAGAAATCCACCCGGAAAAACTTTTCCGTTTACCATTGAATAGAAACTGTTTCCTGTCTGAGTACCCCAGATTTTATCGTGGGTTGAAATTATAAATGAAGTTTTCCATTCAGAAGAAGCCTGTTTTACAGCTTCGGAAAGATAGTACTTGGTTTCTGAATCGACACTTTCCGAAGGTTCGTCAAGAATCATGAGCAAAGGCCTGAGCACAAGCCTCTGGGCAAGAGCAACTCTTTTTTTTTCTCCGCCGGAAAGCTCAAACCACTTTCTTTTCAGATATTTGTTTTTTAAAAGCCCTGTCATTTCAAGGGCCTGGTCAATTCTTTCATCAGTATTGAAAATTTTTCTTAATTTAAGTCCGTATTCCAGATTTTTTCTTACACTTCTTTTTAAAAGGCAGGGTTCCTGAGGAAGAAAGCTTATCTGAGAAAATCTGAGGTCTGTTTTGATTTCACCTGAATAATTTTTTATAAATCCGCTTAAAATTTTAAAAAGAGTAGTTTTTCCGCTTCCATTGGGACCTGAAAAAATAATTATTCCATCTCTCTTAAGGTCGAGTTCCTTTATATCCAATACAGGGCGTTTATCAGAATATGAAAAAAAAAGATTTCTTATGGAAAAAAGGTTCATCTATCTTTTCCTCAGAAAAACAAGAGAGACATTGACAAAAAGGGCTATAAACAAAAGTATGCACCCAAGAGCTATTCCTGTTTCAAAATAACCCTTACCTGTTTCAAGTGCAATTGCAGTTGTAACAGTTCTGGTTTTCCACTTAATGTTCCCGCCAACCATCATGGAAACGCCCACTTCCGTAAGAATTCGGCCGTAGGCCGTCAGAAAAGCGGTTAAAAGACCGTGACGGATTTCCCAAAGATAGGAAAGGAAAAAGTTTATTTTTTCAGCTCCAAGGCTTTTCAGGGTAAGAGCCAGACTTTCCTCTCCTGATTCAACAGCTGAAGCAGAAAGAGAAACAATAATTGGAAATGATAAAATAAACTGGCCTATGCCTATCCCCTTGAGTGTGAATAAGAGATTGAAACTGCCAAGGGGACCTCTGGAGGTTATCAGGGCATAAACAACAAGGCCCACAAAAACTGTTGGAAGTGATAAGAGTGTGTCTGACAGGAGTCTTAATGTCTTTTTACCCGGGAAATTATAGAACCCGAGCGCAAATCCCAGAGGAAATCCTGCTATTGCCGAGCACAGAACTGAAAAAGATGAAACTGTTACTGTTGCATAAACAGCTGAGAAAGCTTCAGGATCACCTGTAAAAAGGATTCTGAAAGCATCTGAAAATCCCTGGGTGAGAAATTCCATTTCTGCTCCTGTCAAAAATTCTTAGAAAAATATCTATTCCGCAGCATTCGGTACAAAGAGAGGTTTTCCAAGAAGCCTGAAGTTTTTTATCATTTCCTGAGCTTTTTTTGAACAGATCCATTCCTGAAATTTCAAGGCATAATCGTATTTTGCCTTGGAGCAGTTTTTTGGGTCTACCAGAATAACGCTGTACTGATTTTTGAGATTATCACTTCCTTCAACCGAAATATCCAGAGTGAGACTCTCTTTTTTCTGGTCCATGAATTTTATGAAAGTTCCTCTGTCTGTAAGAGCATACCCTTTTTTTTCAGAAGCCATATTAAGAGTTGCAAGCATTCCCTGGCCGGCCTGAATATACCAGTCCTCCTTTTCAGGAATTTTTTCTGATGCATCTTTCCACAGAAGAAGTTCTTTTTTATGGGTTCCTGAATTATCTCCCCTGCTGACAAAAACCGAACCGGTATCCATTATTTTCTTTAAAGCTTCCTTTGAAGAAAGACCTTTTACTCCGGCAGGATCCGATTTGTCTCCGACTATGATAAAGTCATTGTACATTATCTCTTTTCTTTTTGTTCCAAACCCGTTTTCAATAAAAACCTTTTCAGCACCGGGAGCATGAACGAGCAATACGTCGACATCGCAGTTTTCTCCCATTTTAAGAGCCTTCCCGGTTCCAACCGCAGTCCAGAAAATCTTGATCCCGGAATCCTTTGTAAATTCAGGCATGAGATAGTCAAGGAGCCCTGTATTATCTGTACTGGTAGTGGTTGCCATCATAAGCTCGGCATTCTTGTCACCTGAAAGAACAGGTGAAGCAAACACTAAAATTGTAAAAATGATTGCAAAAACAGCTTTTTTCATTTTCATCCCCTTTTTAAATTTTATCGGTCAAACGGCTGAATAATTTGTAATAAGACCTGTGCCTCTTGTCAATGTCAAAAAAATAAGATATTTATTTTGAACTGTAATTTTTAAATTCAGGTATTATTGATGATAGGCAGAAAATTTTAATTCTATCTCAGTTCTCAATGATAAATTTATACTCAGTCAATATGAATACTTTGAAAAATAAATTTTTAATCAGCTGCGGAATTAATAAACAAAACAGTTTCAGTTAAGCCATTATTTACATTTATCCTGCTCATAATAAGAAAAGGGAGCTGTCTATGCAGTTCATACCCAAAAAAATAGAAAAAGAAGATTACACATTAAGCGGAATTTCTCTTGAAGTCTTATATCTTATACATCAAAAAAAATCTGTTGAAGAAATTAAAAGAACAACTTCCCTGACCAGTGAGCAGATCACCGGCGCCCTTAAGGAACTCATTGAAAATGATCTTATAGCCCAGGCTTCAAAAAACGGCAGCTTACTTGGCAAGGACTTTACAGGCGAACTCAAAAAAAATCTGGCCAAGGCAATAGGACCTCTTGCTGAATATCT
>JBFWJK010000201.1:0-4975 GCA_050253255.1 Desulfobacteraceae bacterium
GAGAAAATACCTGCTGTCACAAATCTCCTGCAAAAGATTTTCTTCCCTGTAGTCTTCGTATGAAAAACCTAAATGATTTGATTTCCAGTCAAGAATATAAAAATTGTTTTCGTGTTCAAACACAAGATCAACAAAACCTTTCATAAAACCTCTGATTTTTGAGGCAGAAATATTTTCAGCACTTTTTCTGAATTTGTCATTTATATTTAAACTCACAATTTTTTTTAAAAACGAATTTATTTCATTTTCCTCCAGAGGATAATAAAACTCAAGTTCAGTAATTTTACGTTCGTCCGGAATATTTTTCAGAAAAAGCCCTTTTTCAAGTTCTTTGTTTAAAACATTTTTTACCATTTCAAATACACAAAAAAGCCACTCATCACCAAAACCATACTTCTGAAGCTTTTCTTTCACAAGCTCTTCAATTTCAATATCACTGGCATTAAACTTCAGATCTTCAAAAACCGAGTGAAAAAATATTCCTGAATAAGCTCCCTTCGGGAAATTGAAAATATTGAACTCATTCTTTTTCTCATCTGATGGTTCAGTATTTTCATATATTTTTGAATCAAACCTTTCATCGTCTTTTCCCTTTTTTCCGGATACAAGAGAAAAACTCGAAATCTGAAAACTTTTTGACAGTTCTTTTTCAAATATGCATCTTTTAAATTCGTGACTTTCTTCCTGAAATAAAAAACCATGAATTTTCAAATCTGTTTCAGACTCATGGAGTTTAAAATTCACACAGCCTCCCGATGCCTGAGAAATTTCCTTTACCCCGGAAAAAACATCTCCGTCTTCCGCCTTAAAAAGCCTTGCAGCGTAAGAGTCAGAATTTTTCTTATCTTCATTTATAAAAACATAGGTTTTATATTTCGCCCTTGTCAATGCAACGTAAAAAAGTCTTAAATCCTCTGCAACAAGTTCCTCATTTAAAAGAAATGAAGGTTTTTCGTTTAGACCCGCACAAAAATCAAGGACAAGTTTTTTTGTTTTTTCATCATGATACAAAACCGGATTCTGATTTTTCCTGCTGTGCACCTTTGGAAGAAATGCACAGAAAACTATTGGGAATTCAAGGCCTTTACTTTTATGAACAGTCATGATTTTCAGCTTTTTTTTGTCGCTTTCCATTCTTAACTGATATTCTTTTGAAAGCCCTTCTTTATTTTCAATTTTTTCCGCAAGCCAGTTTATAAGAGATTTTTTTCCATGCCTGTTTCTCACTTCCTCTTCATGAAGAATTTCAAAAATATGAAGAAGATTTGTCACCCGCCTTTCACCTGAATCGAGTCTTGCCTGTATATTCAGAATATTATGCTCATAATAAAGAGAGTTGAGCATTTCCATCACAGAAAAACCGGTCCAGATAGTGTCAAACTTTTTAAATGAATTTAAAATATCTGCCCACTTTGATTCATTTTCCATAATTTCATTCAGATCAGAAGCAGACATTAAAAAAAGTCCTCCTGTGAGCACCTTTTTTATTTTTCTTTCATTTGAAGGGTTTGCAGCGCAATCCAGAAATTCAAGAATATTTTTCGCTTCTTCAGTATCAAAAACAGATTCTTCGCTCGAGAGAACACTCTGGATATTATGTTCTTCAAGATATTTTCTTATTTCTCTTCCGAACTGATTTTCATTCACAAGCACTGCTATATCTGAAAGCTTGATTTCTTCATCGCAGATTTTCAGATCGTTATTCTGAGATCTGGAAATAAGGCCTGTAATTTCAGAAACAAGGTACTTTAAAATAAAGGCTTTTCTTTCAGCAACAGTTTTACCTGCATCTTCAGAAACTAAAACAAAATCAACTCCTCCTGAAGCCTTTTTGTTTTCAAACAGTGAATCTGTTTCCGGTTTTACAGCTCCTATATCGATATATCCGATTTCTTCAATTGAAAAAGGATTGCTTGAATATGAAAAAATATTGTTAACTGCATTTACAGCATTTTTTGAAGATCTGTAATTTTTATTGAGTGTAAAAATATGATCTGCATCTTTTCTTGCATCAAGGTATGCATAAATGTCGGCGCCTCTGAATCTGTATATTGCCTGTTTTGGATCACCGATAAAAAAAAGAGGGGCGTACCCTTTAAATATTTTTTTAAAAATCTCATACTGGACAGTGTCTGTGTCCTGAAATTCATCTATAAGAGCGGCCTTGTATCTTTTTCTGAGAGCAGCTTTAAAAATTTGTCCTGAATTATTTTCAAGGGCATTTTTAACCTTGAAAAGAAAATCTCCAAACCCGAGAACTTTATGCTCATCCTTTAAACCGGCAAGAATTTTCATGGATTCTTCAAACCCTGTTTTTTTAAACCATGAAATATATTTAAGGGTTTCCTCTTCAAGGACAACGGCTTTTTCATAGAGGTTTTCACATTTTTCAAAAAATTCATGGGAAGAAAAAGTCTTGCCTGATTTTACATTTTTTTCAATTTCAGAAAGCCTGAAATACCAGAACGGATTTTTTCTCCCATTTATTTTTTCACTTGTATAAACAGAACTTAAATTTTTTTCAGATCCAAATATCTTATCGAGGTAGTCTTTTCTTTCTTCATATTTATCGCAAACATTTTTTTTGAACACACTGCAGTCAGTGACAATATCCCTTACTGCACTCTGCTCTTTTTTCCAGAGAGAGGCTGCCTCTTTTTCATATCTGATTAATTCTTCAGACATTTCATCAAAATTATCACAGCACTTTTCCGCAATAACTTCAGTTTCAGGATATGACATATATTTTTTTACAATATCAGCAATTGTTTCAGGCCCTGTACTCTTTGAAAAAAGAATGTCAGCCTGATTTAAACTGCATGAATCAATATATTTTCTGTAAAAGTCATCTGCACTTTTTCTTATAAGCAGATATTCGTCACTTATAATTTCCGAATCAAAAAAATTTCCTGTTTCAAATGCGTGTTCAAAAAGAATTTTGCAGCAGAACCCGTGAATTGTAAAAATACAGGCAAGGTCAAAATTTCTTATTACACATGAGATTTTATCCATACCTTCGGTCAAATCAGGATATGAATTCACAAGCCCGTAAATAAACGGGTCTTCGACCTTTTCCTTCTTATCATTTATAAAGCTTTCAAAAGCTCTCAAGGTTTCCCTGAGCCTTTTTAATATCCGGTCTTTGAGCTCTGATGCAGCCGCTTCAGTAAATGTGACTACAAGAATTTCATCTGCTGAAAGTCCTTTTTCAAGAACAAGCCTTAATACAAGTGAAGTTATTGTATAGGTTTTACCGGTTCCTGCACTTGCCTCTATCAGTGTTGTTCCGCTTTTAATATCCGCTGAAAAGGGATCGAAAATCTGCATATGAATTCTGCCCGTATTTTTTAAATCTGTTCAAATAATGGAATTAGTATTTTTTCGGATATTTCCATAAAATCATCATCCGGGAATTTTTTGCCTCTGAAATTTTTTTCAATCAGGGAATAATCACTGAATGAATTTGTTGATTTCATTTCCCTTTTTACAATTGAAAGAGCTTTTTGTCTGACTTCATCATCAGTCAGCGAAAAGTCATTTTTAACCTCTTTCTTTATTGTCTCCATGTATTTAAAAGAAAGTTCAGGATCAAAACTCAAAGGAGTTTTGCACCCCTTATCAAAAAAACTGATCAGCAGTTCCAGGTAAGAGCTCTTTTTTTCAATATTTTTAAATTTAACTTCCTTGAAATCTCTTTTTTCAACCCCTGCAAATACAGATGAGTTACAAAAATCGTTGTTACCGCTGATTAATGCCAGATTATGCCTGATCCAGAGGTCAATAAGATTTTTGGGCTTTATTTTCCCGAATCTGTAAAGAAAAATCTGCCCGTTATAAAAGCTTAGACTTCCTTTAATCCTGAAGTTTTTTTCGATGAAATCAACTGAAACTTTTTGTGGTTTTGCAATATATTTTTCAATTTTTTTTATAAAAAAACCGACTTCGTTTTTCAGGTTATTATAAAATATGTCTCCTGTTTTTCCGTATGGGAGCAGATTACGGCTCTTTAGAACCATTTTGCAGGTATTTTCATCTTTTCCGGTTAAAAACAAATCAAGAAGATTTTCAGAAACAATATAGCTTAAAAGATGTCCGGGATTGAAAATCTCCCTGTCTTCAAAAAATTCAAAATCAAGGCCTGTTTCTATGGCATTGAACCTTAAATAAAATTTCTGGGGATCTTTAAAAAAGTTTATGAAGTTATTTAAATCCGTAAAATCTTTTTGCACATTATCAGGATTTTTCAAATCTGTATCACTGAAAACAAAATTTTGTTTTTCCACAAGACTTATATCTTGTGAAAGTTCCATATATCTTTTGGAGTACGAAAACAAAGACCCGCTCAAATCTGCTTCAAGGGGATCAGAATGAGAAAAGTAAGCTGAAGAAAAGGAAGAAGGGAGATGGTTTCTTATTACAAGATCTTTAATATTTTTATCCGCAGTGAAATTATCTTCTATGTAATCTATAAATTCAGACAAAACAGGAGAAGGAGGAATTATTGAATCGGTTTTGATATCTTTTCCTGTATAGCTTAAAAACAGATACTTTCTTGCAGATATTATGGTCTCGAGGAAAAGATATCTGTCGTCATCTCTTATATGACGATCACCTTTCCTTGGAAATCCGGCCATGAGATCAAAGGCCGGAGGAAAATAATTTCTTGGGAAATCACTTTCATTGAGTCCGCATACGCAGATCATCTTAAAAGGGATGCTCCGCATTGGAAGCATGGCACAGAAAGTAAGCCTGCCGTCAAGAAAGCCATAGCCGGATGAAGGAGAGACAACAATTTTTTCTATTCTCTTATAAATTACTTTAAATGGTATTTTTATCTCCGACTTTGAATTTATTCCCTCTTCTTTTAAATCAGAAAGAATTTTTTTTAAGTTTATAAAATCAAACTCGGCATTATTTTCAAAATATAAAAAATCATCACATATGCTTAAAAAAATATCTGCCCATTCAGATACGC
>JBFWJK010000202.1:0-4914 GCA_050253255.1 Desulfobacteraceae bacterium
AGGGAAGGTTTTAAGCGTTCTGCCTCAAATGAATCATGAATATTCAATTCATCTCAAGTTTGATACTCTTCTTGATCCCAAATTCCTGATGTGATTTTCTTTTATTTTTTATCAGATACTTATTTTGATTCTCAATTAGCATCATAATCAGGCTCTCACCTTGTCGGCTGAGAGCCTGGTAGAAATTTTAAATCAGCTTTTATTTCAGCAGATTTTCAAGAGCATTTTCAATGTTTTCGTATCTGAATTTGTATCCGCAGTCATAAAGTTTCTGAGGAATTGCCTTCTGACTCATGACAAGGCTTTTACCAAGCTCGCCTGCAAAAAGTTTAAGAGCAAATTCAGGAACAGATAAATATGCAGGCCTGCACAAAACTCTGCCAAGAGTTCTGGTAAATTCCTTCTGGGTTGCAAATCCTGGAGATGTAAAATTAAATGCGCCTCTTGCTTCTTTATTTTCGAGAAGAAAAATACAGGCATTTATTAGATCCTCAATATGTATCCAGGGGAAAAAATTTTTTCCTGATCCGAGCACCGGATTAAGCATAAGTCTTGCAAACGGAAGCATCTGTGAAAGAGCTCCTCCATCTTTTCCAAGGACAATTCCAAATCTCATTATGCAAAGCCTTGTGTGTTTTTTTTCAGCTTTTAAAGCCTCTTTTTCCCAGTCTTTGCAGACTTCGGCCAGAAAATCATTTCCCGGGGTACTTTTCTCATAGAGTGCTTCGCTGTTTCTGTCTCCGTAATAACCAGCGGCAGAAGTGCTGATTAAAACAGTTTCTCTGTCCGCATCAATTGCACTGACGATATTTTTTGTTGTATCAATTCTTGATTTATATATCAGGTCCTTATATTTTTTTGACCACAATTTAAAAATTGTAGCTCCGGCAAGATTAATGACAGCATCAGAGGTACTGATTTCATCCTGCCATGATCCTTCTGATGTTGTGTCTGCTGGAATGTATCTGTAATTTTTTATTTCAAAATCAGGTCTGGCAATATCTATTGATACAATTTCGTCATAATTTTTTTTTAATAACTCATTTATCAGGTTTCTGCCTACAAAACCAAAACCGCCAACAACTGATATCTTCATTATAGCCTCCTTTGTCTTGTCTGCTCTTTACCCCTGAATGCTGTAATTACAGCTGCACTTAGTGCAAGCACTGCAGTTGCAGTCATTGTAAACTGAAATGCCTGCATAAAGGCATTGTTCATTTCAGGACCATAGCTGCTGAGGCTTTTCCCTCCCGATGCAGCCTTAAAATAAAAGTTAAACAAAGAACCTGCCATTGCAATGCCAAGTACCATTCCAAGGTTTCTTGCCGCCGCCATTATTGCTCCGCCTGTGCCTTTTATATCTTCTGGAATGGATGTCATAAGAGCTGCACTGTTTGGTGAGATGAAAATTGAAGTTCCGATTCCTACTAAAGAGAGTCTAAGAATAACAGAGCCTATGGATGAATCGGCAGTCAGATAGATGCAGAGCCAGATGCCTGAAAATATTATAAGCATTCCAATGGTGCATAGAAGTCTTGATCCAAGATAATCTGAAAGATTTCCTGATACAGGCGAAACAAAAAAAAGAAAAGCAAATGGAACCATCATTATATATCCTGATGTTCTTGAGTCAAGTCCCTTTGCCTTCATAAGGTAAAAAGGCATGAGAAAAATAATGACAAAAAGAATCATAAAAAGAAGAACACCTGAAAGTGAGGTAATTGAAAGCATTCTGCTTTTAAAAATTTTCAGGTTTAGGATAGGATTTCCCGTTTTTTTTTCATTTAACAGAAAAAATGAAAAAAAGAGGATAAAAGCAGCAGAAAAGCCTGCAAACTTAAGAGATGCATATCCCCATTCATATCCGTGGGTGATAACAAGAAGAAAACAGCCTATTGATATTGCGGCAAAAAGTGAACCCAAATAGTCAAAATTTTTATCTGCTGTGTCTGTTTTAAAATTTTTAAGTATAAAATAAGAACCTGCAGCCCCCAGAATCCCTATTGGGACATTAAGGAAAAAAATCAGTCTCCAGGAATAAATATCTACAAACAAGCCGCCTATGGCGGGTCCAGAAGTGAGACCAAGTGCAACAACCATTGAATTTATGCCGAAAATTCTGCCTCTCTCGGAAACTGGAAAGGAAAAAACAAGCAGAGCAGGTGTGCACGCCATTATCATGGAAGCAGAAAACCCCTGGAGCATTCTGGAAAAAATAAGAAAATAAATATTTGATGAAATTCCGCACATAAAAGAGGATGCAGAAAAAAGCAGAAGTCCTGTTATATATATTTTTTTGTGACCGTAAATATCTGAGAGCTTTCCGCACGCAAGAAGAAATGAAGTAATTGTCAGAAGATAAATCATTACCACCCACTCAACAAGAGAAAGCCTTGCGTCAAAATCATCTAAAATTGCAGGAAGAGCTATGTTTACAATTGAACCGTCAAGAGTAGACATAAAAACTCCAAATGCTACAAGAACAAAAGTGAGCCATTTATTATTTGAAAACTGTTTTTCCATTTAATCTCCCTTTGCCGTTATCAGTTTAAAAGGGATAGATAAAATCAGGTGCAAAGTCAAATTATATAATGAGATATCCTGTATATTGGAATGTTAAAATGAATACAGTAAGATGAATCTGGTCTGGAATTACGGGGTTTAAAAACTGCTGGAGCGTTAAGGTTTTTTGTTTTTTTATCTGAATTTATCAGTTTGCTTCTCGTACTATTCTGAATCCTATGTAGTTTCTCTTTACTTTTGGTCCGAAATAAAATCTGTTTGCAGCCCTTGCCATTTCAGCACTGTGTACAAAACTCCCCCCACGGAATATTTTTTTACTTCCTTTTTTGCCGAGAGGGTCTTTTATTCCGTTAATATATGTTTCAGGAGATGCAACTGTGTATCTTGTGAAAAGATGGTTCCATTCTGTTGAATCAAGACACCATTCCATAACATTCCCGTGCATATCATAGAGGCCGAAATTGTTGGGTTTTTTCAATGCCACAGGTTTATGTCTCAGGTTATAAAAGGGATGCTGTTCTCCGGTGTTTCCGCAATACCATCCTGCTTTGTCAAGGGCCTTGTCAAGTGAGCAGTCTGAAGAAGAGATTTCTCCGGTATAAAAAGCTGTGTTTGTCTGAGCTCTGCAGGCATACTCCCACTCAGCCTCTGTAGGAAGTCTGTATTTATAGGTTCCTTCAGTCTGGTTCAGTTTATCTATGAATTCAACGGCATCATTCCATGAGACACTTTCAACAGGGCAGTCAGGGCATTTATTTGTATCAGAGGCGGGATTTTCCTTCATCAGATTAAACCACTGCTGCTGGGTTGTTTCTGTTTCTGCCATATAAAAGGGCTTTGTTATATAGACTTTATGAAGTTTTTCATCTTTTTCTCGGCCTCTTTCATTTTTCGGACTTCCCATGTAAAATTCACCGGAAGGAATCAGTCTGAACTTTATTCCTATGCTGTTTTCAAAGGCATGGATAAGGCTCTGGTTGAAGAATAAAAAAAAGATTGTTAGAACCGTGGTTAATTTTGGCATTGAAAAAAACCGGAATTTAGAATTTAATCTTTTTGGCCGCAACATAAGTTTAAGATATTTGTATAATTTAAATTTCGCAAGCATTTTTATTTCTAAGGAGGTCCCATGGGAGACAATAACGGCTTTGATCCTCAGATTGAGAGAAATTATTATGGTGAAGAAGAAATGTCTGGCAATAAGAACATTAAATCTGTGAAAGGAGACGGCGGTATGAAAAAATTTTTTAAAAGGGCGGATTTCCCTTTTTTTCTTCTTGGCGGTTTTGTGCTGATTCTGCTTATCTTTATTCTTGTCAAGCTCCCAGAAGGTGGTGAAACATACTCAGAAAAGTCTTTACTCAAAGGTGACAGTGCAAAAGAACTCAAGCAGGCTCTTGATGATATAAGAAATGAAATTGTTGAAATCAGATACAATCTTTCAGGTTCAACGTCTTCTTCAAAAGAAGACCTCACTGTTTTTCTCAATGAAATTGACAAAAGATTCGAGGATAAACTTCAGACAATTGAAAAAAAAGTTGATGATTTAAAAGAGGCTGTGAAGGAAAACAGAGCAGTGTTAAGCACAAAAAAACCGGCTCCTTCGCCTGTTAAAGATAAAAAGCCTCTTTCAGTTAAAAAAGACGATGCCCCCATAAAAACAGAAAGTGTAAAAAATATTTACCACACTGTAAAAAAAGGCGATACCCTTTACAGCATATCAAAAAAATATGGTGTAAATGTTGAGGAAATCAAAAAGTTAAACAATATGAAAACTAATTCCATACAGCCTGGAGGGAAGCTCCTGATCAAAAGTCAGGAATAATTCTGTTTAAAATCAAATCGTTTCATGTTTGCCGCATATAAAGAATGAATTTTTCTGGTCTTCAAACCAGTCTTATTTTTTTCATAAAGATGGTGCGGCAAAATATGAAGCTTTTTGTGTAAAAAGTTAAATGTCGTGGTAAAAAATCCTGGGTTCAGAGAAGTTTTAAAGCATATCTGCGAAAACATTGGGAAATCCCAGTTTGATTATTTTTTTTCTTGCAGCTTCTCTGTCATAATCAACAAATCTGATTTCAATTTCCAGTGTTTTTTTATTGAATATCAGATATTTCGCTCTTTTATCTCCGTCTCTTGGCTGCCCTATACTTCCTGAATTTATTATATATCTTTTTTTTTTATCAAGTTTTGCAACTGTTTCAAGCTCCGATTTTACTACATTGTTTTTATCCGTATATATCATTCCAAGCTTGTGAGTGTGTCCTGTAAAACATATATGTTCAGAGTACTGTGTAAAAAGATTTTTCAATCCCTCAGGAGAAAATTCGAATATATATGTAAGAATTTTATCGGGCGGAGCTCCATGAACAAATCGGATATTGCTTTTTA
>JBFWJK010000203.1:0-4837 GCA_050253255.1 Desulfobacteraceae bacterium
CGTAAACAAGAACGGCAGTAGCTCCAAAAGAACCAATAACAAGAGTGAGCTCCATTTGCTCAAGCCAGCAGGAGCTTACAAGACCTACAGCACCAATACCTAAAAAAGAGCCAAGCCATGACCAGAATACTTCATTTTTACTTACAGCAGGAGGGCTTTGACCCTGTCCTGACATTTTTTTAAAATAATTCATATTCACCCTTGAAGACAGATTGCATTAACAAGATCGGAACGAGTGACAATGCCTACAGGAAAACCGTTTTTATCACAGACAGGAAGACGGTTTACTGATTTTTCAATAAAAATTGACGAAACTTCCGAAACAGAGGCATCCTCCAGAACAGTAACTGCGGGAGAACTTACAAGATCAGACAGTGAAATATTTTTAAGACCTGAAACCATACACCCTGAAGTATTAAGACACCTTGATATCACTCCCATAAAAGACGGTTGAATATCAAAACCCATTTTTCTTAAAAAATCTTTTTCTGATATAACTCCGGAAACTTTACCTTCCCTGTCTGTAACAGGGGCACCGCTTACCCTGCGTTCTGCAAGAAACCTTGCGGCATCGGCCACATCAGTATCATCAGATACACAATGTACCGGAGCGGTCATGATGTTTTTTACCGGCATAGTTCCAAGCATCCGTTTGACTGCATGCTGATATGCAAGCTCGTAAATCTCTCTGAAAGTACCAGTTGTTATATCAATATAACCTTCCATTGATTTCATTGCATCAACAACATCTTCTTCAGAAAATTCAAAAAAACTGCATTTATAATTTTTAGTCATAAATTCTCCTGCCGTTTTTTATTTTTCCATTACAGCTGTAAATATTCCCGCACCGCAAAGAGCTGTGCCTCCGGCCATATTGAATACTTTTCTAATCCCTGAGCTTCCCAGAAAATCTCCGACGGCTCCTGAAAAAAGACTGTACATGACAACATTAAAGATTGAAACAGCAGAAAATGTGGCGCAGAGAATAAAAACCTGTATAAAATAGCTTTGTTCTTCGGATATGAACTGCGGGAAAAAAGCAATAAAAAATGCAATACCCTTAGGATTAAGAGCCGTTACAAGAAAAGCTCTTTTTATTATTTTTCCATTAGAGCTTTTTGGCCCGTTCAAATCTGAAAAAAGTTCTGAATCAGGTTTTTCAAAAAAAAATTTAACCCCTAAAAAAACAAGATACAGTGCCCCTGCCCACTTTAAAACTGTAAATACTGCAGAAGACGCATAAATCACAGCACCAAGTCCCATTATTGAACATGTCATTATCATAATATCTCCCGGTATTATTCCGGCAAGAAGCGGGAAAACTGTTTTTTTGCCGTTTGCGGCAGACTGGGTTATTACATAAAGGATGGTAGGGCCGGGAATCGCTATCAGAACAAACACAGTAAAAAAATAGGTTATCCAGACCTGGAAACTCAAGATATCACCTCATAAATTTTCTCAAAGGAGCTGAGTGGAATAAAAGATAAAAGCCTGACAACTCACTATTGGCAGGCTTTTTTTCTTTATCAGCTTCTTTTGCTCTTGGACATTGAGACAGAAACTTTTTTCCCGTCAAAATTTACATTTTTCATTGAAGATATAACAACATCAGCATAGCCTGACTCAACTTCAAAAAATGAAAATTCCCTGAGCACATCAATTTTTTTAATATGATTCGATTTTATTCCGGATTTATCGCAGACAAGCCTGATTATTGCGCCCTTATTAAGGTTGTCAAGTTTTCCGGCTCCAATAAACAGCCTTGATGTTTTACCGTTTTTATATTTTACATTGCCTGTAAAAGCCTGTTTTGAAGACTTTCTTTTCTGCGGAGCATCAGTGAGGTTAATATCTTCAGCATTTTTGTAATAATCAAGAAACCTGTTAAACTCCATTGAAATAAATCTTTCAATTATTTCATTTTTGGTAAGTTTTTTCAGCTTTTCATATGCCGGCTCGATAAACTTTGCAATTGCATCTTTATCAACATCAACGTTTTTAAATCTGTCAACAAGTGCAAAAAGCTGCTTTTCGCAGACAAGCGATCCTGAAGGAACCTTTTCCTGTCTGAAGCTGACCTTGGTTCTGTTTTCAACAGCTGCAAGCTTTCTTTTTTCAGCCGGTGTTATAATCGCAATTGAAATACCTGATTTACCAGCTCTTGCAGTTCTTCCGCTTCTGTGAGTGTATGCCTCAACATCATCCGGGAGATTATAGTTTATAACATGGGTTACATCATCAATATCTATCCCTCTTGCAGCCACATCTGTTGCAACAAGAAAATCAAGAGTTTTGGATCTGAAGCTTTTCATTACAGCATCTCTCTGCATCTGGGACAAATCGCCGTGAAGAGCTTCGGCATTATATCCGTCTCTTATAAGCTTTTCTGCAACTTCACCAGTTTCATTTCTTGTTCTGCAGAAAATCAGTCCGTAAATATCAGGGTAAAAATCGATTACTCTTTTTAAAGCCTCGTATCTGTTCTTTTCCCTTACGCAATAACAAAGATGCTCAATATTCTGAGCAAGGGAATTTTTCCTTCCTGCAACGATTTCAACAGGAGAGTCCATATAGTTATCAGCAATTCTTGATACTTCAGCAGGCATGGTTGCGGAAAAAAGCCAGGTCCGTTTTTGTTTTGGAGTCTGGTTTAATATAATATCAAGGTCTTCCTTGAACCCCATGCTCATCATTTCATCTGCTTCATCAAGAACAACATATTTTACATTTGAAAGGTCAACTGCTTTTCTTCTGATAAGATCATGCAGTCTGCCCGGAGTTGCAACAACAATATGAGCACCTCTTTTAAGCGATGACATCTGCTTTACAATCCCTGCTCCGCCGTAAACTGATACAATTTCAGCACCTTTGATGAATCTGGTGAAATTGTTAAAATCATTTGAAATCTGAATACAAAGTTCTCTTGTGGGACAAATTACAAGACCCTGCACTTTTTTTACTGCAAAGTCTGTAAGTTCAATCATTGGAAGGCCGAATGATGCAGTTTTACCTGTTCCTGTCTGTGCAAGTCCTATAAGGTCTTTATTTCCTTTCAGAATTTCTGGAATTGTCTTTTCCTGAATGGGGGTGGGATTTTCAAAACCTATGGCTTTTACTGCACGCAAAACCTCATCACTCAAACCTAAATTTTCAAAGCTCATCAATAAATTTCTCTTTTTCTTAAATAGTTTTAATTAATGCCAAAATCGGCAAACTTTTATAAATATAATTATTTTCAGTAAATTGCAAGTTTAAAAACCTTTAAATAGGTTGGATCACTTTTCGATTTTCTCCAGCTCGCTGCTCCTGTCCCTTGAAAAATCCTTTAAGGAAAAATCTGTACTTTTTTCCGGCAAAAGCATTAAAAACTCATTGATCTCATCAGTCTCCACAACCCCTTTACTGACGCTGAAATCGAGAATATGACCTCCAAAGGTTTTATCATCACTTAAAAAATGCAGATGATATCCCGGAACGTTTACTCCTTTTACAAAGATCGGGCAGTAAAAGCCAATTATTGTGCCGCTTATATTTTCAGTATAAAATTCAGGCTGATTCCTTGTTACCTCAATAAGCTGTGGATAAGGTCTTTTCTGTTTCGGAACACTTCTTGTCCTCACATAATCAAAATCACCTGTCATTTTAACTGCATAAAAAACATTTTTGTTTGTTGTTCTCAAATCCAGAATTTCTTTAAAAGCTTCAAATCCGGCAGTGTTTTCAACATTAAATGAAAAATCTGAATTAAACCTGCAAACTGATGCAAAGGGAGTTCTTTCAGAATCTGAAACCTGATAAACCTTGCCATCTGATTTTATTTTATAAAAAACTCCTTCCAAAAGAACCATTTCTCCGTCAAGACCGTCAAAAGTTCCTATTCCGAAATCGCCGTATTCTCCAAGTGTTCCAAGGCTTTTTTCTCCATCGTAAACACCGCCCATAAGAGCATCTATCGTTGAAATCTGACAAAGCCGGCCGTCATACGATTTATGGAAACATCCGGTAAACAATAAAATAAAGCAAATTAAAAAAATTTTTGACTTAAGTTTCATTTTTTCTCCAAAATTTAATTGCCCATAAAAAAAGATCCGGTAATATCCGGATCTTTTAAAACCTGAAAATTATCAATTCAGGCTGAAAGCTCATCATAAAATATTTCAGTCGTCATGACTTCCATCACAAAAAGGTTTGTTTTTAGACTTGGAACATCTGCACAGAGTATAATGTTCACTGCACTCAGGAGCTGAACCTGCGTAGTCAACAAAATTTATTCCACCTTCAACCTGAATCGGGCCTTCTTCAATAAAAATAACTTTTTCAGTTTTCTGGCCAAATTCCTTATATCTTTTTGCTCCAAGGCTGAAACTCAGTGCTCCGGACGGACATTTCTGGATAACTTCAATAATTTTTCCAGGCGATGCTCCATCCGGATCAATCCAGGGCCTTTCATCCATTTTAAAAACTTCAGGAAGAAATTTGGTGCATGACCCGTCATGACAGCATACCCCCCTGTTGTCATGAATTATTATATTTTCGCCGACATAGTCTTTGACTTTATCACTTGTTCTGTCGTCGTCTTTTTCATTTGAAAAAGCCTCATTACAGTGAGATCCGTCACAGTTTGGCTTGTACTTCGATTTTCCGCATCTGCATATTGATGCAACTTTTTCAAGGTCAACCTTTTTCCCGGATGAATCATAGGCTTCCTCCACATTTACAAACTGAAAAGGTCCGTAGTGTGAGCTTGTTATCAATCCTTTTTTCTCTGTCATGGTTCCTCCAAATCATATTTTTTATTGTTGGCAAATTGGAACTGGGATTAAGACTTGAATTCAAA
>JBFWJK010000204.1:0-4792 GCA_050253255.1 Desulfobacteraceae bacterium
GAAACATTTTTGCCCTTAAGCCAAAGCCTTTTCTTCTTTCACCTGAAATCTCAGTTTTCACAGGTTCTGTTCTGACATTTTCCTCTTCGCTCCCGTTCTCTTCATAAGATTCTTCCTGATCTTTTTCTCCGAAATAGTCTGAACTGTCTGCTGAGAAATCATTAAAAAAATTATCCTCAGCTGCCGCCGGCTCATCTTCCTTTTCAAGTTCTTCTCTTGATATCTGGATTATATGACCGCATATACGACATTTGGTTTTTGCAAAATCTCCTTTTAGCTGTTTCTTTAATTTTTCTTTATCAATGTGATAAATTTTCCCGCATTCTTCGCATATAAGGGCCATAACCTAAGCTCCTGAAATTAATGATTATTATAACACTGGTTTTTTATCTGCCAAATTCAGCTGTAATAAAATGTCTGAATATATTAAGTAAAGTAAGATCAAAAATTTAATCAGACTATTTTATAATTAAATTTTTCAGCTTACTTTAAAAGTTATTTTGTTCTGACTTACTTAAAACTTAAAGTCTTTATTTCAATTCCAGCAGTTTCTGATATTTATCAAGCCATTTTAAGTTCCTTTAACTTTGCAATCATTGCTTTTTGAAACTCTATTCTTTTATCTTCCCTTGGAATTTCCCTCGACAAAATATTTATAAGCTCAGGAATTCTTTTCAGAGAAAATCCTTTTTTTTTCTCACCCATATCATCTACAGCATCATCAAGAATTACATCGGCAATCGGCCCGACTGCTTCCAGAAATCTTGCTTCAATAAAACTCATAAGCTGCATCAGATCGACAAAAGAATCTTTCTGAGATACTTCAGCACCAGTCTTTCTGTTCTTTGACTTTGTCACTCTTGTTTTTACATCTATAAGGTTCAAAGAATCAAGACTGGTTATTAAAGAAACAGGATCGTATCCGTTTTTTTTAATATAATCAATTATTTTAGCGGGCTTATTATTTTCTCTTACAAGAAGAAGTACTTCAAGTTCCTTGCCTGAACAGGTAAATTTATTTATCTCTGTAAAATTTTTTGCAGTAATTGATTCAATTTCATCAAGTTTACTTATTTCAAGCATATCAAAATTCCCGATCAATTATTTTTTACCGACTCAATGATCTCTTCTTTAATTTTTTCAAGTTCTTCTCTTACAACTTTTCTCAAAGACTCAGAAATTCTGGAAATAAAAACTTCAGCAAATTTATCAGTTTCAACATTGACCTCTGGATGCCCTGCTTTTTTCCCTGCTTTTTTGAGGCTTATTTTCTGTTTGAATTTCAAATACTTATTATATTCCTTGTAAAAAACTTTCTTTTTCTGAACTTCATCTAAATCAGAATTGAGAAAAATACTTTCAAGACTCTGATGAATAGACTGCATCATTGATACAGATTCCGGGTGAGCAGCCCCAAGATGTTTTTTTATGTATCTGCCGAGATTGTCTAGTATTCTGAAAAAATAATCACAGTACTTGTCATCTCCATACTTTGACTTAAGCTTTCTTATTTCTGACAGATAGCTGTTTATCAACTCATCTGTTATTTCCCAGTCAAGAGACAAAAGAATTGCATTCAGATTATCTAAAGGGAAAGTGTTTGAGCTTTTATTTGACGCAGGAAGGCTGTGAGTTTCCTGTTTAGCATTTTCTTTTGGAGTTTCAGGTTGTGCAATTTTTTTCTCCGGCACAGCAGGCTCAATTTCGTTTTCATCATCAAGAGTATCTTCATCAAAAAGATCCTCCAGTTTATTATCAAGCTCCCTGGTAAGATTATCTTTTTCAGAACTCATTAAGCCTCCAGTTTTTTCTTTAAAGATGAAATTGTAAGAGAAATTATCTTCTTCATTGTCAAGGCGACATTTTCTCCCGATATTGCGCTTGCTCCGAAATAGGGAGCTTTAATCACTTTATTGAGATCGTTGTTCATTGCTTCAATATCAAGCAGCTCAATACCCTGTTCTCCCAGATCTCTTTTGTTGTACTGCATTACAAGAGGGATCTTTCTCACATCCTTATTAAAAGATCTTAGGTTTTCCTGAAGATTTTTGAGCGACCTTATATTCATCTCTCTTCTTAAAGCCATTGAATCAGCGACAAAAACAATGCCGTCAACTCCTCTCAAAACCAGTTTTCTTGTTGCATTATATTTAACCTGTCCTGGAACTGTGTAAAACTGAATTTTTATATTGTGGCCTGCGATAGTACCGATATCAAGCGGTAAAAAATCAAAGAAAAGAGTTCTGTCTCCATAGGTTTTAATGGTAACCATTTCATTTTGGATTCTTTTTCTGAATTTATTGTTTATAAATTCCAGATTAGTTGTTTTGCCGCCTCTTCCGGGTCCGTAATAGACTATTTTAACCTGTACTTCTTTTTTTTTGGGATTTATTAAAGCCAATTGAGTTCCTCCGGATAAAAATTAAATTAAAACAGGGCTTCTATCTTTTTAACAGCTTCACTGACTTTAAGCCTTAGAAAACCCAGAGAAACCGATTTCCCGAAAATTGTAAGCAGAAGCAGGTCCTGAGTAACCTTGCTGAAATGTATGCTTTCAGTCTCCCCTTTATGAAAAAGCAGGGAAAATTCCTGTTCTCCGATAAGATTTGCCATGGCGCTCACAGCTCCGAAATTACCTGCAGCAAGAGCAGCCAGAGAATAAACATCGTGTGTTGTTTCACCGTTGTCGAGATTCACAATAACATTTCCAGCAAGATCAAGCAGAATAACATTTGCAACCCCAAGCTCAATTAACTCTTCATTCAAAACTTTTTCAATCTGCTCTATTTGATTTTTTCCGAGGTCCAAAGTAAATTCCATAAAATCTGTCCTTAACTTAATTATTTTTTTGTATATTATCCAAACAAAGAAAAAACTCTATTTTTATAATCAGATTCAGTTATCCAAATTTTTATAACTCATTTAATTTTATTGTTCAAGACAATGGTTGCAGTTAATTTTTGTAATATTATTTATAACACACATAAACACTGTTTATACTTTTTTTTCAAATGAGTAAACCTTTAGGTTGACCATTTTTTAAACTTTATTTTATATATAGTAAAGTTTGATTTAAAAGAATACTGAATCTTTTTGTTAATTAATACAAATATTTTCTCAGTATGTTATTCTTTCCGTCTTCCAGCAACAATTGAGGATTAAAATGATAAAAAAAATTTTTAAAAAAAATCTACTGCTTTTTCTGCCCTTTTTCTTGTGTATAAGCCTGACATTACAAGTAGCTTCAGCTGAAACAATAAAAATAGGTCAGTCACTGCCTCTTTCCGGAGAAACAGCAGATACAGCTGAAAAATTTAGAAAAGGTGCTCTTGCCTGGATCAAGTATGTCAACTCAAGGGGAGGAGTAAACGGTAATACAATTGATCTGATAACAAAAAATGATAAAGGTAATTCTGAAACTGCTTTAAAAAATTCTGAAGACCTGATTCTTGAAAATGTTTTTATTCTATACGGCTACATGGGTTATGATTCATGCATGAAAAGCTATGAAATTTCAAAAAAAAGCAATATTCCCTTTTTCGGAGCAGCGACAGGTTCAATTGAACTCCATAAATTCTCAGAACCAAATGCATTTTTCACACGGCCTGATTATGGAACCGAAACATCCAATATGTTAGAAATTCTTTTAGAAAGCGGAAAAAATAAAATATCGCTTTTCCACTCCGACGCTGACTGGGCACAAAGCTTTTCAAAAGGGGCTAAATGGAGTTTTGAAGAAAAAAATATTAAAATTTTCTCAACAGCCGCCGTATCTGGGAAAAATCCTGATACAAAATCTGCTGCACAAAAAATCAATAAAGGAATTCCCGATGCCGTAATCATAGCATCTGAACCAGAAACAGCAGCTGCATTCATTAAAGATCTGAGACTTCTTAATCCCTCAGTAATTATAATGACTTCTTCTGATGTCGATGGGGTCAGGCTTTCAGGACTCCTCATGAACCAGGGGGTTGGTGTAGTAGTCAGCCAGGTAGTTCCTTTTCCCTTTCATACGAAATTTCAGATAACAAATCTTTACAAAAGATTATCTTCACAATTTTTCCCCGAAGAATCCGCTTCCTTCTACGGATTTGAGGGGTTCATTTCTGCAAGGGCGCTTACAACCATTTTGTCAAATTGCAGCGAACCCATAACAAGAGAAAAATTTATTGAAACAGCACGTTCCATGCAGTCCGTCAATCTAGGCGGGTTTGTTTTTGATTTTTCCGAAAAGAAAAGCACCGGGTCACTCAACACTTATCTGACCCAGATAGGACCCGGGGGATTCCTCACTCCGATTTCTTCACTTGACGATATATACAAGTACTCGCCGCTATAAAAAATAAAACCTGAACCGGGCAGAATGCTCAGTTCAGGTTCATACTAAAGCTCTACCTGACAATTTTTAAGCCTTTAAAAATCATTCGCAACATTTCTTAAACCAAATACGATAAAAGATCAGGATTATTTATAAAACTTATTCTGTCTTGTACTTGGGCATTCTGTTTCTCACTTTTTCAATATAATTTCTTGTTTCTCTGTAGGGAAGATTTGTATGAAGATGAGAATATACCTCTTCAGGAGACATTGCATTTACTTTTTCAAAGGCGCTTAGCTTCCATAGCTGTCTTGTAGAATATCTTGCTTTTGAATATTTACCCTCAAATGTTTCAAATACATTCCCTATGCCTGTGTTGTAAGCTGCAATCACACACCACAGTCTTGAGTCCATATTTTCAATTTCATCAAGATACCTGTTGAATAGAATATAGAGATACGCAGCGCCAAGCTC
>JBFWJK010000205.1:0-4785 GCA_050253255.1 Desulfobacteraceae bacterium
CTAATCTGATTGCCGAAAAAACCAGACTCAAGAACTGAATTATTGAACTGAACGGCGAAATGGAGAGGATTTTCTACAGGCTTGATTCTTTTTCATATAGATTTGAAACGCTTGAAAAAAGGTTTACAGCTCTTGATCAGAGGACTTCGTCTCTTGAAAACTACCTGGATTTTGACAAGAATCAGGATAAGAAAATTAAAAAGGAAAATGATAAAACCGTTTCTGATTTAAAAAAAGAAGAAAACAAGCCCGAGTCAGAAGCCTTTGTTCTTGAAAAAGCCGGAGAAGAGGAAATTTATGAACAGGCAAAAAAAGAATTTGACCTTGAAAATTTTGAAAAGGCAATGAAATTTTTTCTTTATCATGTCAAAAATTTCCCTAAATCTTCAATGGCGGATAATTCTCTGTTCTGGATAGGAGAAATCCATTATAAAAAGGGTGACTATAAAAGAGCCATTATAGAATACCAGAATGTGATAGAAAAATATCCGTCAGGAAACAAAGTACCTGCAGCATATCTGAAACAGGGGCTGGCATTTTACAATATTGACAGTAAAGAGAATGCCAGGATAATTTTTGAAAAACTCATTTCAAATTTTCCGCTGAGCAATGAAGCTCTTATAGCAAAGAAAAAGCTTAAAAGTTTTTAGCATCTGATGTCAGTTTACCGTAAAATTGTCGGTATTGATCCGGGCCTTGCATCAACCGGAGTTGGAATTGTAAAGGGAAGCCTTGACAAAATACTTTCCTACGGATTTGGATGCATTAAAACTTCAAGTGAAATGACTCATCAGTCAAGGCTTTATAAAATTCATGAAGAAATTTTAAAAATTCTTGAAAAAGAACAACCCTCCATTGTAGTAATTGAAGATGTTTTTTCCATACCCGAATATCCGAAATCAGGAATAATTCTCGGCAAAGTCTGCGGTGCTGTAAGCCTTGCATGCTCAAAATCCGGGGTAGGAATTCTGGAAGTCCAGGTCAGACTCGCCAAACAGATTCTTACGGGGAACGGAAGCTGTTCAAAGGAGCAGCTTGAAAAGGCTGTTAGAAAAAGGCTTAATCATTTTGAAAAAATAAGTCCCTATCATGCATCAGATGCGCTTGCACTTGCAATAATAGGGCTTTCCAGGGGCAGCTGAATCATGATTGCATATATTGAAGGAAAAGTTTTCAGAAATTCTGATGAAGGGCTTATAGTGCTTGTAAACGGAATCGGTTACGAGGTGCTTTTACCTGAGATAACGGCAAAGTCATTTAAAAAATATGAAAAAAACGATATTGTATCACTTTTTATATACTATCATCAGACCGAAAGGCAGCCTGCACCTGTTTTGATAGGATTTGAAAATGAGAAGGATAAGAATTTTTTTAAAAAATTCATCTCAGTTGAAGACATTGGTGTAATCAAGGCGGTGAAAGCCCTTACAATACCCGTTGAACAAATAATCAAAGCAATAGAGGCAGAAGACCATAAAACCCTGGTTTCGCTGAAAGGGATCGGCAAAAGGACAGCCGGAAAAATAATTGCAACTTTAAAAGGGAAGTTTGAGGAGCTGCCGTCTTCTCTAACTGAGACAGAGATTAAAAGTGAGATAGTGCAAAAGCCAAATGATTTGATTGAGTCTGTAAAATCAGTTATGGTCGGACAGTTGGGGCACCATCCCAGAGAGGCTGAAAAGCTTATAAATGATGCTCTGAGAAGAAATCCGGAAGCATCCGTATTTGAGGAGCTGATTGAAGAGGTTTATAAAAAGGACGGCAGGGGAACTAAAAAATGACAAGCGACGGACTTAAGTTTTTTGAGAAAACTTCTGATGCAGATGAGCTTTTGTCTCCGGAAGAGAACAGATACGATTTCCTGCCTGATGCAGGAGATTTGAGGCCGAAATCCCTGAAAGAATATGTCGGCCAGCAAAATACCGTAAAAACACTTGAGATTGCAATAATTGCAAGCATCAAAAGAAACGAGCCGATTGAGCATATCCTGCTTCACGGCCCTCCCGGCCTCGGTAAAACAACTCTTGCATCGATAATTGCCAATGAACTCAATGTTAATCTTGTGATGACATCAGGACCTTCGCTTGAAAAAGGCGGAGACCTTGTAGGAATTCTTACAAACCTCAAAGACGGGGATATTCTGTTTATAGATGAAATTCACAGGCTTCCCAAAATTGTTGAAGAACTTCTTTATTCTGCAATGGAGGATTTTGCTATAGATTTCGTGTTTGATAAAGGGATTCATGCAAGAACTCACAGGTTCCGCCTTAACCGATTCACTCTGATTGGAGCGACAACAAGGCCGGGGCTTCTGTCGGCTCCTTTGCGGGACAGATTTGGAATATTCAAAGCTCTTGATTTTTACAATGTTGAAGATCTTCTTGTAATAATAAAAAGATCTGCAGAAATTCTTGGAGAGAAAATTTATGATGATGCGGGTAAAATTCTTGCCATGCGGTCAAGAGGAACTCCAAGAATTGCAAACAGACTTTTGAGAAGAGTCAGGGATTATGCTTCAGTAAAGGGAGACGGTATTCTGAATGCAGAGGTTGTGGAAGACGCATTGAATCTGGAGGGGATAGATTCAATGGGGCTTACCGGACTTGACAGGAAATATATACGGACATTGATAGATTTTTACAAAGGCGGACCCGCCGGGATTGAAGCCATTGCCGCCGCTCTCCAGGAGGAGAGCGATACACTGGTTGATGTGGTGGAGCCGTATCTTTTAAAGGAAGGTTTTATTCTGAGGACATCAAGCGGCCGGAAGGCATCATCTCTTTCCTATTATCATCTTGGTCTGGAAAAAAATGACTAATCCTATAGTTCTTATAACTGATTTCGGTACAAAGGACCCCTATGCTGCAGTGATGAAGGGAGTTCTTTTATCGGCAGATAAAAATTTAAATATAATTGACGCCACCCATGAAATTTCATCTCATAATACAGGGGAAGCTTCAGTATTTTTGAGCTCTGTAATAGAGTGGTATCCTGAAGGAACTGTGTTTATATGCGTTGTGGATCCCGGTGTAGGTTCATGCAGGGAGATTCTTGTTTTAAAGACTCTTAACAGAATAATTACTGCTCCGGACAACGGTATAGTTTCTGATGTGGTTAAAAAATACGGTTTCCAGGAATTGTATACGGTTTCCAAAAAAAATTTCGACTCAAAAAAAACTTTTGACGGAAGAGATATTTTTGCTCCGGTGGGAGCAGCGCTTGCTGAAAAAGGAACAGATCTTTTTTTTCTTGAAAAAGCATCTGAGGAGAAAATTGTTTTAAATGAGTATTTCTCTGAACCGGAGACAGGTGAAAATTATATTACAGGGATGATTTTTACTATCGATAAGTTCGGAAATCTTATAACAAATATTTCAAAAAAAGATGCATTGAGGGTTTTCAGAAGTCTTGAAAAAATTAAAGTGTATGCAGATGATATTGAAATTGAAAGAGTTGTAAGCACTTACTCTTCAGGAGTTGAGAACAGTCTGGTTGCCCTCTGGAACAGCAGCGGTTTGCTTGAAATAGCTTGTGTAAACAGCAGCGCTTACCAAAAAATTGGAAACGTGGAAAAAGTAAAGGTTTTTCTTTAATTTGTCAGGCAGACAGTCAGGAATTGAAAAAACTGTTCAGTGACCTGTTTTTTATCTGCCGGGAGCTGCAGGTTAAGAAAATGAGTAAAAAGATTTGCAGTTCAGGGTGGTTAATCTTAAAGAAAACTTTAATAAATATTTGTTTTTGGATGGACAAAAAATAATGTTTTTGATTAAAAGGAAGCTGTTTTTGAATAAAAATGCTTATTTTTGTTAATAGAAATTAAAAAATCTGCTAAATACTGATTGTTTGAGAGTAAGTACTGTTTTTTTTGATTTTTTGTTAAAGTGGGATTTAAATTATAGTTTAAAATCGGCAAAAGGGTTTTTAAAGGATGTTTTTTATACATAAATATTTGTTCAGGGTTTTTTTAGTAATTGTTTTTTTGATGCCTTTTAATTCATATGGCAATGAGTCAAGACTTTTTCCGGCGGATATTGTTTATTCTGACGCTGAAAATTTGAGAGTTGTGCTTGTGGACAAAAGAGCTCAAAAGCTTTATCTCCTTGAAAACAACGGGGGATTTTTTGAAGAAAAAATGGAATTTAACTGTTCTACAGGGAAAAACAGCGGCGATAAAATTCTGGAAGGAGATTCAAAAACTCCTGAGGGGGTATATATCATAACCGGACATTTCACAAAAAAATATCTTTCGCCTGTTTACGGTACCCGGGCCCTGACCCTTGACTATCCGAATTATCTTGACAGAGCTGAAGGAAAAAACGGTTATAATATATGGATTCACGGTACAGACAAGGAGCCGCTTGAAGAAAGAACCACAAACGGATGTGTTGCTCTTGCAAACAATGACATAGATCTGCTTGCAGATTATGTCGAAGTGGATAAAACTCCGGTTATTATTACAGAAAATGCAAATTTTTTTGGTGAAGAATCTGATTATTCAGTGAGAAAAGAGAAGTTTACAGATTTTTTCAATCTATGGATGGAGTCTGTTGCATCCGGTACATATCATGATTTTCTTAAATTTTACTCCAAGGATTATCTGCCTGATCTTTCATGGTGGGAAGACTGGCAGAATATGAGAAAAGAATTTAAATCTGTTTCTATAAAAAAAAGCAGGCTGAATATCTTCAGGGAAAATGAAGGAATATACACTTTGTGGTTTGATTTTTCCATTGATGCCGATGGAACTGCCAGTGATATTATGAGGCGTAAGCTTTTTGTGAAAAA
>JBFWJK010000206.1:0-4736 GCA_050253255.1 Desulfobacteraceae bacterium
ACGCTGGTTCAGATGATACTTCTCCACCATCTTCCGGGGGAGGTTCGAGATGTTTTATTAACTCTTTATTTTGAGAATTTCGGAGAAAATCATGGCAAAGATAAATATTCTTCAGCAGTTAAAGGAGGAAGAAAAGAAAAAGAAAAAGAACCTGATAATAGATGCGGCAATTTCTCTTTTCGGGAAAAGATCGCCGGATGAAATACATCTGAAAGATATTGCAGGTGAATTGGGAATTTCAGCACCGACAATTTATCAGTACTTTGAAAGCAGAGATGATTTGTTTGTGGAAATATTCAACAAAGAAATGATAAATATTGTTAAATATGTTGAAAAAAAGATGAAGGCTGAAAATGAAGAATCCCTTGAAGCAATAACAAGGCATTCAGTTCATTATTTTATTGAAAATGAAGGGGGATTTCAGATTATAACATATTTTCTGGTTAAGAATAATATCCCCTCAGATATTCTTAAAAGAGCCAGGAATGCAATTTCTCATTTCCTTACAATTATTGATGACGGGTTTAAAAATCTCGGCATTGAAGGTGACACCCTAATGCTTGTCCATACACTTATCGGGACTGTAACAGGCGGGATCTTAATTTACAGGAACTACCCTGATTTCAATGAAAAAGATGTGGATAAACTTATTTATGACCTTGCCATCTTAAATGCAAGAGCTTTTAAAAACAAGGAATCAGAAAAAAAATCCAAATAGACTGTTCTTTTTTTTAAGCAGGCCGGGATTCATGTACCGGCCTCCTCTTTTTTAATCTATTTCCAAATTTCACTTGTCATTGACTTTTTTTTTTGTAAATATACTTATCTGATAATTAATCTTACCTAATTTAAAACAAAAATACTCAGCGAAAGACTATATGAAAGCAAGTTTAAGAAAGAAAAAAATACTTGAATGCTCAAAAAAAGAGTTTTCTAAAAACGGCTTCTATAAAACCCAAATAGCTGATATTGCAAAAGCGGCAAATATTTCAAGAGCAACCGTATACCAGTATTTCAACAACAAAGATGAAATATACATGACTCTTCTTTCAGAACATCTCGAAAGATGGAAAGAAGTAATGAAACGCAATGAGATCGATATCCTGAAACTTACACCGTCACAATATTTTTCTTATCAGGTCAGAAAAACACTCAAGTATTTTGCAGGTGACAGATATATAAGCAATATTATCTTAAGGGTTGGCATAGGCATACCAAAAGATATAGACAAACCGGTAAAACAGTTTGAAGAAAGCATCTTATCTGTGATAATCGAAGAACTTGTCAAAGGAGCCAAAGCAGGTTTTGTAAGAGCGGATATTGACACAGAATTTGCTTCAACACTTATCGCAGGCGCTATTTTGAGAACCTCATCATATTATTTCGGTCCATACAAAAGAAAAAAGCCCATTAACATAAAACAGGCTGCCGACGAAATAGCACTGATCTTTGGGCCAGGTCTTTTCACCCCTCAGGGTATGGAGAAAAAAACCATAGCTGAACATTTGACATGTAAAAACTTTCCCAACTGAAAAAACAACTGATATTTTTCCTGAACTTATTTATAAAAGCAGCCTCATCACAATAAAAAAAGGGGAGAAAAGTCTCCCCTTTTTAAATATCTGTAATTTATCAGGACAAATTATTCAGGCAGATTTACCTCTGCGAGATCTTCACCAAGATAAGCTCTTTCATTTTCTCCGAGAACTCCCATTGCAAGACAAATAAGAGTCCACATGTGGATAACAGGATAATGGCTTCCGTAATGCTCGCTCAGCTCGTGAATCTGTGCGTGGCAGTTATGACATCCTGTGATAACATAATCTGCACCTGTAGCCTTGATCTGATTATCCTTGATTCTTCCGTACTCAAGTCTTTCTTCCTTATATCCTGACTGAAGATAACCGCCCCCGCCTCCGCAGCAGAAGTTGTTTGACTTGTTGGGGTACATATCAACAAAGTTTTCTTCGCCAACACATGCCTTGATTACATATCGGGCATTGTCGGCAGCCTCGTCACCAAAAGTCTTTCTGACTATCTGGCACGGATCCTGGAGAGTAAATTTGATTCCAAGCTCCTTGTTCCAGTCTGAGCTCACAGGAAGAAGTCCTTCGCGTATCCATTTTGCATAATAATTGTAGATGGTTTCAACTTTAACGTTATGAGGAATATTAAATTTTTTCAGTCCTGCCAGGACTGAGAATGTAATGTGCCCTCATTCGGTGTTGAGAAAAATCTCACACCCCAGTTCGTCTGCCTTTCCAACAGATTTTCTGGTTACATGCTCCCATCCGGCATCGTCTGCAAGGAACAGGCAATAGTTTTCAGCCGCCCAGCCCTCACTTCCGTAAGTCCAGTCTGCTCCAACCATATTAAGGATTTTCCATAGCGGAACCATTTCTTCAGGTTCTGTTACAGGCTCCCTTGAGTTCTGATTAAGGAAAAATTTTGCACCTTTTTTATCTATTGGTGCCTGAAGATTTCTCTCTGCCCAAAGAGGCTGTTCTTCCTTGACTTCCTCAAGGATATCTTCCACAACAAACTCAAAGTCTTCTTTACCTGCACCCATGGCACTGCAGGTATCAACCTTGAGGGCCATATCGCATGAAGCTAGAATACCTTTCGGTCTCTCTTCTCTTGGAGTAAGCTGACGAGCATAAAAAATCAGCTGTGGAATGTTTATCTGCATCGGGCAAACATAGATACAGCGTTGACACATGCTGCACATCCAGACCCATGGATGAGTCTTGATTTCTTCATCCATTCCAAGTGCCGCCATTCTCAAGAATTTTCTTGGATCCATATCTCTCAAGCCGGTAGCGGGACACCCGGAAGAACAAAGACCGCAGGTAAGGCATGCATTCAGATTGCCGCCTTCGGGAAGCAGCTCCTTCACTTTATCTATGAAGAAGCTCTCCTTCTTTTTGCTTATCTTTACTGCTTCTTCCGTCATAACCTAAAGTTCCTCCGTATCTTTTTTATAAAACCGCATAAATAAAAATTTATACGAACTCTTTTTTACCTTATATTAATAAAGATCTTAAATGGATACTATCCTTTTTGTCCCATTAAAGCAAAACTGTCAATAGCAAACCGCAAATCAATTCAAAAAACAAATACATGTTTTTTATATATAAAATAGATTTACCAAATACAAGGAATTTAGGCTAAATTTTAAAATCTGTATTAAATAAGGTTGAAAATTAAGCCGCATTTTGATTTATTGCAAAATGCAAATTCAAAAAATAAATCTTAAATTTTACGGAGAAAATTTTAATGATCACCATAAACGAAAATTATCAAAAGCTTAAGTCATCTTATCTTTTTTCAGAAATTGCAAAAAGAGTGTCTGCTTTTCAGACAGAAAACCCTGAAATAAAAATAATCAAACTTGGTATTGGAGATGTTACAAAGGCTCTTCCAGAGGCATGTATTGAAGCAATGCACAAAGCTGTTGATGAAATGGCACAGGATTCATCCTTCATGGGATACGGCCCTGAACAGGGATATCCTTTTTTAAGGGAAAAAATTGCCAAAAACGATTTTCAGGCAAGAGGGGCTGATATTTCTGCTGATGAAATTTTTATAAGTGACGGTGCCAAATGCGATACAGGAAACTTTCAGGAACTTTTTGACAAAGATATCAAAGTTGCCATTCCGGACCCTGTTTATCCTGTTTATCTTGATACAAATGTAATGGCCGGAAGAACAGGAGAGAATGAAAACGGCAGATACAAGGGCATAATCTACCTTGATGCCTTAAAAGAGAATAAATTTGTACCAGACCTTCCAAAAGAAACGCCTGATCTTATTTATCTTTGTTTTCCAAACAATCCCACAGGAAGCACAGCCACAAAGGAACAGCTCAAAAAATGGGTTGATTATGCAAGGAAAAATAACGCTCTTATTCTTTTTGACGCTGCCTATGAAGCTTTTATAAGGGATGACTCCATTCCAAAATCGATTTATGAAATTGAAGGTGCAAAAGAAGTTGCTGTGGAATTCAGAAGTTTTTCCAAAAACGCCGGATTTACAGGGACAAGATGTGCCTTTACAGTTGTTCCAAAAGAATGCCGCGCCTTTGATTCAAAAGGAGAAAAAGTATTAATACATCCCATGTGGAACAGAAGACACTCCACAAAATTCAACGGAGTTTCTTATCCTGTACAGAAAGCTGCTGAAGCAGTTTATTCAGAAGAAGGTAAAAAGCAGATCAGGGAGCTTACAGATTATTATATGGAAAATGCCTCCATAATAAGAAAGAAAATGACAGATCTTGGATTTGACTGCACAGGCGGTGATAACTCACCTTATATATGGATAGAAGCAAAAAAGAAATCATTTGACTTTTTTGACCTTCTTCTTGAAAAAGCAGGTGTTGTCTGCACCCCGGGTTCAGGCTTCGGAACCTGCGGAGAAGGCTATATAAGAATAAGTGCTTTTAACAGCCGTGAGAATGTTGTTGAGGCAATGGAAAGAATTGAAAAAGCGCTTTCATAATTTTTCAGTCCTATCAAATATATAGTGATTGGCCGAAACGTGAATTTTTCGTTCAGCAACTATATAGACAGCAGCTTATCAAAATTTATAAAAGCTCCGGATTAACCCCCGGAGCATTTTTATTTCTCACAGCAGTCATGACTTTCCCGCTTTTAAAAATTTTAGTTTGAAATATAAAAAATTTGTATTTATATTAATTACAAATTGTTTGTATACAAAGTTTTAATAAACAGGAG
>JBFWJK010000207.1:0-4625 GCA_050253255.1 Desulfobacteraceae bacterium
AGTAAGGGTCACACCCGTAACCATCCCGAACACGGAAGTTAAGCCTTAGATCGCCGATGGTACTGCATGGTAGACTGTGTGGGAGAGTAGGACGCTGCCGGATAAAATATATAACCCCTGGAGATTTTTCTTCAGGGGTTTTTTATTTTCATCTTTATTCCACATTACACTATTCTAAAAGCATTAAATTTTAATACTTTGCCTTAAACTGAGCGATTTTCAGGTTTGCTGTATAGACAAGACAAATTGTATCAGGCTGTACTTTTGCTGTGCATGATTCAGGTTAACTCCGTATATGCAGCAAATCCAAAAAATCTGTCAGAAAATTAAAGCGCTAATTATTGTAGATCCTTCTTTCTTTAATAAAACCGCTTTTTCCTGATAATTTATTAATTGATTTAATTTTACCTTTTAATAAAGCTACTGACTGGGAGAGTTTGCCCGGATGAACGGCAACGGAAAAATTCTTTGAGGTTACAACAGCTATACTTAAAGTAACCAAGGGTATTTCCTCTTTTTCACCTTTCCTGTTTTCACAGAGGTATAATCCTTTTTCCAGATCCTGCCTGAGGAACAGTTTTTTCTTTTCTCTGTCAAAGGCATTACAGATATTTTCGTAAAAAGAATCTTCCAGTAAATTTTCAGATATAACAACAAAATCGTCACCACCAATGTGGCCTAGTCTTGATTCCGGATGAAACCGATCTATCGATTCATTGAGAACGGATGCAAGAAGCCTTATCATTTCATCTCCTGAGGAGAATCCGTATGTATCGTTGTATTCCTTGAATCTGTCTAAATCAATATATGCTATAGAGTAATTGTCCTTTTTTAAAATTTCTTCAAGCCAGACATTTATGACAATGTTTCCAGGAAGAGAGGTAAGGGGATTTGCGCTTGTTGCAAATTTTATCTCAGTATCAAAGGCTCTTGAAATAACTGTCTTCATTGTAATGGTCCCCAGAAACCTGCTTTCCATGTCTACTATAACAACTGGATCGTAAATATCATCTGACTGTCTGTTCATTGTAAGCTTTCCAAGAACCCTTAAATCTGTGTCTTCTGAAACAACAAGCATATTTTTTTTTGCAACTTTTTCTGCATACTTGTTTTCAAAGACAGAGTATCCGTATCTTCCTGAAATATAAGAATAAAAATTCTGCCTTGTCACAAGTCCTGCAGGATAATTGTTTTCATCAATTATGACAATGTGCCCGGTCTGAGGATTTATCCTGAAATAGTTCTCAAGCTCTCTGCATAAGAGAGTTTTTACCTGGAATGCAGGAGGTCTGGAAATAAGTCTGTAAATTGAAATTTCAACTGAAGATGTTTTTTTTGAGTATTGTTTTATAAGTGATTTAAGAACAGAGTTTTTATCTTTTGAAAGCTTTTCCGGAATACTTTCAGGTTTTGCAAAGAAAAATCCCTGTGCGTATCTTGCTCCAAGTCTGTATGCCATTTTAAGTTCATCTTCTGTTTCAATACCTTCAAGAAGAACAAAACTTCCTACTGAAGCTGCAAATTCACATATTGACCTTACAAGGTTCTGTTTGTAGCTTATTCTGTCTATGTCTCTTACAATAGCCTTGTCTACTTTCAGGATATGAGGTGTTGTTGCAATAAGAGTTGTAAATCCGCTGTAGCCCGAACCAAAGTCGTCAAGTGCAATACGGAACCCCTGTCTTACATAATGTTTAATCATTGATTCGTAATGATTGTAGTCTGTAACGCTGGCAGATTCGGTTATTTCCAGGACAATTTTTTTGGGATCAATAGAATATTCCCTGAGTTTGCTTAAAGTAAAACCTGACTGGAATTTTTCATTTGAAAAAATATCAGGACTGACATTTATGAAGAAATCACAGTTTTTAAATGTCTGAGAAATCAGGCTTATTTTTTTGAGAGCAGCTTCTCTGCATGCATACTCAAGCTCCCACTCCAGATTATAAAGCCTTGCCCTGCTAAACATCTTATCTGGAGAATAAAAGGGACCAGTTCCTCTTGCCAGAAGTTCAAAACCTTTAATTTCACCTGTATAAAGATCTATGATCGGCTGTGCGTGGGAAGTGATTTGCCCGGATTCTATCATTTTCACAAAAGATGAATATTCATCATCGAAAATAGCCGGGTCAGCATAAAAAAAGTTTTTATTGAAATTTATATTGCAACTCCCCATAATTTCTCCTTTATCAGTATTATTCTTCTCAGAACAAATCTTTCCTTACAGGGGAAATGTTAAAATTTTATGAAACAGGCCATTTTTTTTCAAAAAAGATAAATTTAGATTCGGTCAAACTCAATAATGTTTCAAAAAAACTCTGAATGAAAGTTAAAGCCTCTATGTGATAAAGAAAAATTTCTTTCCGTTAATGGTAATGATGATCTGACTTATTTCGATCTTGATGATTTATCCGAACTGATTTAAAGAAAAGTAAAGATAATTAAAACTCTAAAGAAAAGTTCTTGTATGTCTGACCTTAATATTAAAAAAAGTTTTATAAATGCTGTCCTTGTTCTTTTTGTATCAGTCGCTGCCCTTGGAATTTCACTGTTTTTGTATATATATTGGTTTATTAAAGTAAAACAGGGTCTTATCGGTCTTGCAGAAAAATTCAATATTCATAACGAGTATATATTCGGACCGGAAACGTGGAGTGTGATTTTAATTCTTTCTATTCTGGTTGCCCTCATTATTTTCGGACTGTTTATAATCTATATTTATTTTCAGAAAATGTTCATGCTTTACAGGCTGCAGAGGAATTTTATCAGAGGATTCACCCATGAGCTTAAGACTCCTGTTACTTCAATATCTCTTTATATAGATACGTTTTCAAAGCACGAGCTGGATAGAAAGTCCCAGCTTAAATATCTTGAATATATGCAAAAAGATGTAAAAAGGCTTTATACTCAGATTCAAAGGATTTTAAATCTGGCAAGACTAGAAAGTAAAATTGACAAGCTGAGTTTTGATAGAGTAAATATAAGAAAATTTATAGAAGATATCTATTTTTCATATCCTAACATAAAAAAGAACCTAGATTTGCAGATTGAGAAAAAAAATCTTTTCATAGAAATTGATAAAGGTCTTTTTGAAATGCTTTTGACAAATATTTTCAACAATGCAGTCAAATATAACAATCAGTCTAAACCTTCACTCAAAATAAGCTTTGAAACAAAAAAGAAAAAGCTGATGATATTTTTTTCAGACAATGGAATAGGTTTAAAAAGAAGAGACCTGAAAAAAATATTCAGGCAGTTTTATCAGGTAGACAAGAATGAAAAAAAGGAAGGCACAGGGCTTGGGCTGTATCTTTCCCAGATGATTGCCAGAAGGCACAGGGGCGTCTTATCCGCCGCAAGTGAAGGTCTGAACAGAGGAACAACAATTATTCTTGCTCTTAAGGTAAGGAATTTAAATGAAGAAAATTCTTATAATTGAAGATGAGTTTCATATTGCAGACGGAATCAAGCTTAACCTTGAACTTGCAGGCTATCAGTGCTTTACAGCTAATACCGGAGAAATGGGGCTGGTTCTTTTTGAACAAAAATCTCCGGATCTTGTTATTCTTGATCTGATGCTGCCGGATACAGACGGTATGGAAATTCTGAAGTTTTTGAGAAAGAAAAACGGCATAATGCCGGTTCTGATTTTATCGGCCAGAGGTGAGGTTGAAGACAGAAAGCTGGGACTTAGTTTCGGATGCGATGATTATATGGCAAAACCTTTTGATCTTGAGGAGCTGGAGCTCAGGGTCAAAAGACTGTTGTTCAGATACGATACAGAAAAAGATTCAGCTCAAAATTTTGAATTTGGCAGCAACAGTATTGATTTTGAGATGAGGGTTGCTGTTGCAGAAAATGATAAAATCCAGTTAACAGAGCAGGAAATCAATATTTTAAAGTATCTCTCAGATAACGCAGGAAAACCTGTGACAAGAGAAGAAATACTTATAAATGCTCTTGGATATGAAGTTGATGTGCAAAGCCGGACAATTGACAATTTCATAGTAAGGTTCAGAAAATATTTTGAAAAAAATCCTAAAAAACCAAAGTTCTTTAAAAGCATAAGATCTGTCGGTTATATGTTCGATCCTGAGGATAAAAATTAGTCGTTAAATCTGTTAAGATAAACCGTCATGCTTCCGCTTGCATCCATTACTTCGTTTTCCCATTTGTAGTGGAGCACTTTTTTTTCAACAACCATTTCCTTTACGATATCTTCAGTTATCTGGGGAAGAACAGCCCCGAATTCGGAATGGCTTCCTTTTCCTGTTATGATTTTTAAAGTAAAAAAACCTTTTTTAAATGAAGAGGCAATAAAGTTTTCCACTTTAAGTTTTGCCTGAATTGAAGAGAATCCGTGGAGATCGAGAGTTCGTTCAGGCGCCGGGAATCTTGAAAGTCTTTTATCAAGTGAAATTGGTCTGGATACAGATGCGCCTTCTTTTTTTGCATTCAAGTATGCTCTTTCATTTTCCGCAGGCTGATTCATTTTACTTATGGTTGATTTTTCTTCACTTGAAAGAAAAAAATCATTTAAATCTGAGGAGTTTGTAATTATGTTTATACCGTTTTTATTCTTTAAATTTTTTCTGAGATTATTATGTTTTTTTACTTCAGGCCTT
>JBFWJK010000208.1:0-4603 GCA_050253255.1 Desulfobacteraceae bacterium
ACTTTTCTACAATAGCTTTTTTAAACTCATCTGAGTACTTTGCATATCCTACCATTTTTCTTGCTTTCTGCCCCCTGACTTAAATTTTGTTTTTTAACTCATGTGACAACTATCCTGACACAGGGGGTCCTGTAAACTTCAGTTGAAGGGTTCAATTAATGGCTATTCATCTTTTCCAAGCATTTCCAAATCAGCGAGATCTTTTTTTCTGCCAGAAGCCTTTTTATTTTTAACAAAGTCATCAAGACTTATGTAATAAACAGGAATATTGCCATAAGTTCCCTTTTCCCGTTTTTTATATGCATCATCAAAAGAAACTCCTGAGATTGAAGTTATGATATCTATTCTTACAGGTGGGTATCCTAATTGAATAATATTTTCTGTTTTAATAAAATCTTCTTTTTTTAATCCCGCGGAACCAAATCCAAAGTCATCAAGAGCTTTTAATATATATGATGCATTTTGTGTTTCTGGTTTTACAAAAATGTCTATATCACCTGTGTATCTTGGCACTCCGTAATATGCAAGTGCATATCCCCCCACAATAAGATATTGAACTTTATGAGCGTTGAATAATTCTAATAACTCTTTGAAGTCGGTTTGAACTTCCATGGGATTGTCTCCTTAAAAATTCTACTGCACTTACTCTTTCTTCAGAGCTTTTCGTAAGCCAGAAGTTTAAATCATCTTTAGTATTGTTTTTATTGTTTACTTTTTTTATTGATACAGCCTTTTGGATTTTCATATTTTGAAATCCTTTTCAAATTGATGAGTTCGGGGACAGTATACTTATTTTGTTGGAACTCCTTTATAATTTCTTTAAGTACATTTTTTTAACTTCATCTTAACTATTCTCTTGATTGTCAAGAACTTTGGTATTTTTGCCTTAAATATTTATCAAAAAAATTCAGCTATCTGTTTTAACTGATATTTCAGTTCGGGAAGATTTTTTGTAATTATCTGCCAGACTTCTTCTGCATCTACACCAAAATAGTTATGAGCAATAATATTTCTAAAGCCTTTTATTTATACCAATCTATTGATCTGGCTGAGCTGTTTGTAAAAGCTTCTGATAATTTTGCAGCCATTTCGTCAATAATAATAAAATTCATTAAAACAGCATCAAAGATAATCTGATGTGCATAAAATTGTTAGTGGGTTCGATATTTGTTGTATATGCTTCAATTTTTTCAATTGATTCTGAAATATTTAAAAGGCAGTTTTTATCTTTTATATTAATCATAAGTATTTAGCTTCTGAGATTATTTGTTCTTTAAAAGCCTGCTTGATATATTTTTCCCGGCATATATCGACGTTTACGTTAAATTTTTTTTTAATTTCAGCACGTAGTCTTTCTTTGGTTTCAAATAAAGATGGAGTATTGTTTTCAAATTCAACAATAAGGTCAATATCGCTTGTTTCTTTTTGCTCATTTCTTGCAATTGATCCAAAAACCCCTATTTTTGTGAGATTATATTCTTTTTTCAGTCGATTTTTATTTAAACTCAAGTAGTTTATTACATCGATTGAATTTATCATTATTAATAATTCCTCAGGTAGTTTTTTGATTTTTGAATCATATCATTACAAATTTAAAAATATATTAAAAGCCCTTTTAAAATCAATCTTTTTCAGCCTTTTGTTTCAGGCTGGCTGTATACTAATCTGGAAACCTGATTGTTCGGGATTTTCAAAATATTCAAATATGTTTTAAAACATTAAAAACAGATTCACATGAATTTAAAAACGCTTTGTGAAAGTCCCATTTAAATTTGTCCCTTTCACCTGTTTCGTTGCTTGCAGATCTTATTTCAATAAAAGGTATTTCATATAAAAAAGATACATAAGCCGATCCTGCACCTTCCATGTTTTCCATTCCTGATTGGAAATTTTCAAACAAAAGCTTTGCCTTTTCCTTAGTTGAAGTAACTTCTGAGACAGTTAGAAAAGGGTATAAGTCAGCATTAAATGCTGTTTTGCTTTTTATGATTTCAAGAGCTTCAGATGTCGTTTTTTCATTGGTTTTAAATATATTTGAAACAGAACCTCCCTTTGTAAGGGAAAAGGGCAGGGGAGAAGGAATTATTCTGTTTTTGGGATTTTCCACTCCAAGATGAAGATAGGTTTCTTCTGATGCAATGCCAATATCACCAATGGCTACATTTTTCTGAATAAAGCCGCCTGCACAGCCTGTTTGGATTATCAGATCAGGTTTTTCATTGTTTTCAAGGTAAACCGTGAGAGAATGGACTGAATTTAAAATGCCCGGACCCGATACAAGAATATCTGTTTTTCTTCCATGGATCTTACCTTTTTCAATAATCATTGCATTTTTTATTATTGATTCATCTTTATCAAGATGCTTTAAAATAAATTTAATTTCATCATAAACAGCTGAAACAATGAGTATTTTATCAAACATTTTAAATTCCGTTTTTTAAAATTGAAATTATTTCGTCAATAAGTTCCTCACATTTTTTTCTGTCAGCACCAAAAATGTCAGCTCCCGGATCTAAAAAAGGTAAAATTCTTGTCTGTAAAAATCTGTCCATAACTGCTTCAATTGTAAAAGCTGCAGTTTTTATATCGGTTTCTTGACGTATTTCTTTTTTCTCTTTTGCATCATAAAGAAGCTCGCATAAAAATTCATGGGCATATTCCCTGATTGCTTTCTGCATATCTTCTCTAAGAGGAATATCGGAATTTAAAAGCATTCTGATATAAATTCTGTAGATATTCGGATGCCTGTCAGTAAATTCAACTCCGGCCTGAAGTATTTTTTTTAGTCTTTCAAAAATATTCTGATCCTGAGTATTTTCCCTTACTTCCCTTAGATAGTTTTTTACCTTTTCAACTGCAAATTTGAAAATGTGTAAAAAAAGACCTTCCTTGTCTCCAAAATATGAAAAAATTGAACCTTTTGCAATTTTAAGTTTTTTGACAATGGAGTTTATGCTTGCTCCCTTGTAACCTTTTGCAGCAAATTCATCTGTAGAAACCGCAATTATTTTATTTTTTTTGTCATCAGGAAGGTTTAAAAAAGTGTTTTTTGCCATGATCAGACAAGTTTTGCCAGAGCCTGAAGTGCAAATGTGTAGCCCATATCGCCTAATCCGCAGATAACTCCGTCTGCAATATCCGAAAGATAAGATTTATGACGCATTGCTTCTCTTTTATAGATATTTGAAAGATGGACTTCGCAAACCGGAATTTTGTGCATGGAAACAGCATCTCTTATTGCAATGCTTGTATGGGTATATGCCGCTGCATTGATAATCAAACCATCAATTTTCTGAAATTCCTGATTTAATTTCGAGACTATTTCCCCCTCAGAATCAGATTGAAAAAAAGAAATTTCAAGGCCAAGCTCTTCAGCTTTTTCCAGAAGATCGGAATTAATGTCATCCAGGGTTTTTTTGCCGTAAATTTCAGGCTCCCGCTTTCCAAGCATGCTGAGATTGGGACCGTTTACTACAAGAATTTTTTTCATTTTTTAACCTGCAAGATTTTTCAGTTGATCTATTTCTTTTTTATAATCGTCTTTACCAAAAATTGCAGAACCTGCAACAAAGACATCAGCTCCTGCAAGTGAAATATCTTTTATTGTTTTTGCGTTTACTCCACCGTCAACCTGGATTTTTGTTTCAAGATTTTTATCAGCGATCATTTTTTTTATGACCTTAATCTTTTCAAGTGAGTTTTCAATGAATTTCTGGCCGCCGAAGCCAGGGTTGACACTCATTACAAGAACAAAATCAAGTTCTTCCAAAACCCATTTTAAAACGTCAGGATCTGTTGAGGGATTTAAGGCAACGCCTGCTTTTACGTTATGTTCCTTTATCTGCTGGACAACTCTGTGAAGATGGGGGCATGTTTCAGCATGAACAGAAATATAGTCGGCTCCGCTTTTTGCAAATTCCTCAATATGATTTTCCGGTTTTTCAATCATAAGGTGAACATCAAGGGGAAGGTCTGTAAGTTTTCTGCAGGTTTTAACAATTATTGAGCCATAGGTTATATTAGGAACAAACAGGCCGTCCATAACATCAATATGGATCCAGCCTGCACCTGCTTTTTCGGCATCTGAAATTTCTTTTCCAAGAATTGAAAAATCAGCAGAAAGAATTGAGGGAGCAATAATTTTATTCATAAATCATTCCTTAAAATTTTTAAAAATAACCCGGCAGGTTATTAAAATCCGTTAAGAATTTATTCTGCCTGTTTTTGTTAAAAGCTTTAAACGTTTTTTCCTCAACAAACTCATTGTCTTTGAATATTGTAACAACAGCATCCTGGTCAAAAGGAACTGCAATTAAAATTTTTTCTTCAGGGCTGAAATAACCGTCATGAATAACAAATATTCTGTTGTAGATTTCAAGTTCGGTTTTGATGTGCGATTTCAGAATACCCGGAGGCAGCTTGTAAACAAAAAGATTTGAACCTATAACAGGAGAAATGATTGAAGGCGTATCCATATGATTTATTACAAGGCTGACCTTTTGTTTTTCCTTTACTCTCACTCCGTATTCAGGCTTTTGCGATAAAATTACAGATTGTCGGTGATCCGGAGAAAAAACCGATTCAATTTTATCTATGACAAGGT
>JBFWJK010000209.1:0-4573 GCA_050253255.1 Desulfobacteraceae bacterium
TGCTAAGTGACTGAATCTGCTCTCTCACAAGTTTTTTCTGTTCCAGAGAGGGTGCAAAGGCAAGAGCTTTTTCAAGATTTTTTGCAATTTCTTCGAAATCAGGGGTTCCCTTGGATTTTGCCAGTTCTTTTACCTTGTCCATGTAAAAGCTGTAGATAAGTGAGTAAACTTCCTTTTTCTCATAGCTTCCATTTTTTATGTCAGAAGGAGCATATATTTCAGGCAGAGTCATAAGATGGAACTGACCTTTGGGAGCAAACTTGCCCTGATAAACCATAAGTCCGTCTTTTGAATTTTTGAGGTAAAAATTACCTGTGTTTGAAATGCTTGCTGCAACAAGAATGATTACCAGAAAACCAAATCCTGCAATTAGACCAAGAATTCCTTTATTCATAAGTCCTCCGTTACCGTCATTTTCTGTGACTTTGGGATTTTTAATTTTGCTGAAGTCAGGCTTTAACGATGAGATTTTCTGAGCAGATTCAGAAACTTTTGTAAAGATTGTTTTGTTGAGCTCTTCTTCTTTTTCTGCAAGCTCAGCTTCTCTGGCCTTAAGCTTTTCCTCTTTTGATTTCAGAGCTTCTTTATCAGCTTCAAGTTCTTTTTTCTCCTGCTCGAGAGAACTCAGTTTGTCCGCAGCTTCTTTTTCTCTTTTTTCTGTTTCTTCAAGCTTTGTCTTTGCTTTTTCCTGAGTTTCAGCAGTATCTTTTTCAAGCTTTTCAATTTCAGCTTTTTTTGCTGCAAGCTCTTCTTCAGTTTTTTTAATTTCGTCTGCTTTTTTATCAGCTTCGGCCTTAGTCTGATCTGCAGCTTTTTTTGCGTTTTCTGCATCAGCTTTCATAGTTTCAGCTTCTTTTTTTGCATTTTCCGCTTCTGAAAGCTTAGTTTCAGCTTCTTTTGCCTTTTCCTGAAGATCTTTTTCAACTGTTTCAAGATTTTCTTTTGCTTTCTGAGCTTCTTCAAGCTTTGCATTTGCTTCTTTCAATGCATTTTCAGCCTGAGCAGTTTTGGCTTCGGCTTCTTTTTCAGCTTTTTTGACTTCTGCCTCAAGGGCTTTAAGTTCAGCTTCCTTTTTATTGAGAGCTTCTTCTTTTTTTGAAGTATTGTCAGGCTTTGCTTCCTTTACAGGAGCAGGTTCAATTTTTGTTTTTTCTGCAGAATCTGAAATAATATTAGAAAAATCCTTTAACAGAATTTCTTTAAGTTTTTTATTGTTGCCTTTAATGAATTTAGGAGCTGTAAAATCTTTTTTGAATTCTGTTTTCTTAGGCGTGAAAAGCTTTGCAGGCTGCCATTGTTCAAATTTTCTCAGAACAATGCTTTCTGATTGTGTTGTTTTCTCCTGTGCCGGTTTTTTGGGAGCGGCAGCTTTCTTTTTAGGCTGAGCAGTTTTTTTTGTGTTGGTCTTTTTTTTTGCCATATTAGTCCTCTTTCATTTTCTTCAAGATGTATATATTCATTATTCTTTTATTTTTTACTGAAGTTAACCGAAATTCATATATTATCATCATGGTTTTGTAAACCACTAATTAAGTAAATAGCTGAATACAGCTAATGTTTAGCTCAAAATTATTTAAAAATTTCTTTAAATAATTATTCTTGAGTATTCGCATAAACAATGATTCTCCGTTTTAAGTTTCTAACGTCAATAATTAATCAGGCATGGCTCCAGTATCGGAGTATCAGAATATCCAGGCTTTAATTCACTTAAAAGAAAGGCATATCCGGGAACGGAAAGACCGAGTCTTCAATAAATTTATTTCAATTCTTGACAAAGAAAACCAATGGGGTTAATTTGATTGTATCTTTCCCATTGTCCACATAATTTCCGGATTTTCGGAAACAGTGTTTAAATAAAAAAATTAAAATTAATTTAATTTTGAAACTCTGTTTTCAAGGTATGGAAAGGAGGGCAATATGCTAAATACTAATGTAGAACACAAAAAAGTCAGTCTGGATGGTCTTAATGCAATGAAGCACCGCGACTCAATTAAAAGGTACCAGGAAAAAGGCTGGATGCTGAGCGGAGTCGCTCCCATTACAAATGAAAAAAGAATGGAATACAGATTTAAAAGACCCAGATAAATTTTGACGAACTCAAATTACGAGGCCTAAAAATGAAATACATAATCGGGACAATGGGAAAGTTCTGATCAGACCTTAAAAGAGGTTATTATATCAATATGAAACGGCTGAAGAACTCAGCCGTTTTTGTTTTTTTAAAGTCCCAGAAGCAGCTTGGCTGTTGTAAAATAGATTGTAAGTCCGGATATATCAACTATTGTTGTAAGTGCAGGACTTGCCACAACCGCAGGGTCAAGCTTCATTTTTGCTATTGTCATTGGAAGAGCGGCGCCTACAAGGGTTGCTGTTATAACCTGAAGTGAAAGTGCTGTAGAAACAACCACTCCAACTTCGTATACGCTTATTCCTGACGGAAGAGCGGCATTCCACGAAAGTATCATTACCTGAATGAATGTAAGTGAACCCAGAAGCGCTGAAGTAAGAAAGGCGATTTTCAATTCCTTGAAAATTACCTTCAGTATGTCTCCGGGGTTGATTTCGTTCAAGGCAAGGGCTCTTACAACAACTGTTGCCGCCTGGCTTCCTGTGTTGCCTCCTGCATCAGTCATAAGGGGCATGTAAAGTGTAAGGAGAATAAGACCTTTTATGGCATCCTCGAAGCTTCTGATGATAAATCCCGACAAAAGACCTAACAGAGCAAGCCCTACAACCCATATGGCCCTGTTTTTAAAATGGGTGAAAGATGATGTTTTAAGGTATACTCCGGCCTCATGTTCCCCCGATATGGCCATCAGCTTTTCCATATCTTCTGTGTGTTCCTGGGTGATAATATCTATTGCATCATCATAGGTAAGGATACCGACAAGGGCATTCCCGCCGTTTATGACAGGAAGTGCTATTAAATCGTATTTCTGTATTGTTCTTGCTGCTTTTTCCTGGTCGTCGTAGGCATTGGCAGAAATCATTTCAGTGTGCATTACAGATTCAATGGATTCGTCAGCTCTTGCAAGAATAAGATCCTTTAAAGAAACAAAACCTGTAAGTTGTCTTTTTTCATCAATCACATATGCATAATAGATAGTTTCCTTGTTGGGTGCTTCAAGTCTGAGTTTGTCTATGGCTTCCTTTGCCGTGAGATTTTTGGACAGGGTTGCATAGTCGGATGTCATCATTGCACCGACGGTTCCTTCAGGATATGCTGAAAGTTTTCTTATGTCCTCACGTTCAGCCTGGGCAAGAGCAGGAAGTATAAGTTCTCTTTTTTCTTCAGGTATTTTTTTCAGAAGGTCGACTCTGTCGTCATGAGCCATATATGTGATTATCTGGGCAAGCTCATTTCTTTTTATGACTTTTGCAAGTTCAAGCTGAAGTTCGATGTCAAGATAGCTGAAAATTTCAGCTTTTTTAAACGGGTCAGCTTCATGCAGAACTGTCTTTACTTCATCAGGATCCAGGCCTGCAATAAAGTCGGCTATTACAGGGGAAGGTGCTGTTTCAATAAGAAGCCTTATTTCTTCAAGGTTTCCATTGTTCAGGTATTCTTTGAGCTGCGGTAAAAGAATGGGGTTTTTCATTACTGCCTCCATAACCGCAAAAAAACGGCACAGGCAGTAATGAGTTATCTATAGAGGCAAATCATTACGCCCGGCAACAGATTTATTTTGCGCTGTTTTAATAAATTGTTTCTGGAAGATTTTTTCCCTTGTGCAAATGTTTCTGCAACTTCCGGGGTCTTCGCCGTCGTTCATGACTTATCCTTTTTTTATGGTTGTTCTTAAAAAACAAAAACTTAATTTAAATATAATTGAAAGTCTTATATGTCAATAAGAACTTAATTTAAAATTTTGTCTATCTTATGCGGAGATATTACAAGACTGTTGTTTGCTGAAAAGCTTACTTTGTATTTGAACTGATCCATTGTTTTAACAAGGCTTCTGCCAAATATCAGGTCAAGCATGTGAGAAGCGGCTTTTTGTTTTTCAGAAACAAGTTCCCTTATATTTACATCAAATAAAATAATCTCTTTAAGTTTCTGGAGAGCTTCCTCGTCAGTGCCGGTTTCAATTTTACCAAGAAGGTTTCTTATTTCTCCATAGGAACATTTTTCGTCGTGTTCCTGGATGAGCTGTCCAAGGCCTTCGATTTTTTGAAAAACAATTTCTCTGGTCAATAAATTTTTGTTCATCATTGAAACAATCGGCTTTATATCCCAGCATTTTAAAAGTCTGCATTCAACAGGCCTTGAGTCATAAACTGAACAAATTTTTTTATCTTCATCAAGGTAGATGCATGTCCATGACTTGTTTCTGCCTTTTATTTTTATAAGCTCATTTTCAAGAATAACGGGTTCACCAGTCCTTGGGTCAAATGCTGTCTCGCCTTTTCTTAATGTGACCAGATCTGCAGGCGGAATTTTCCCTTGAACGATAAGGTATTTGTCTTCAATGTGAAGAGTCGGACCGCTTTTTTCGCAGCATTTGCCGCATTTTTTACATTCCTGCATAAAAACACCTCGTTAAAAATAATAACCGCCCTGAAAAAATTCAGG
>JBFWJK010000210.1:0-4510 GCA_050253255.1 Desulfobacteraceae bacterium
TTGCTCATTTTCTTCTGCCTATTGCGGGAAAAAGAGATGCAAACTGGAGCTATGCCTGGATTCCTGTTGTAGGGCCTGTTATCGGAGGATTTCTTGGGGCACTTTTATATAAAGTTCTTATTGCGGCGTAATTTTAATGTTAAAACAAAGAAACAGCTGAACAAAAAATACCGTTTTTAAGTTATTGATTGAGTGTGGAATTTTTTGAATGAAAGAGGCAGTGTCAGCTGAGCTTTAATTTAAAAATTTGGAGAGAAGCCATGTCTGAAAAAAAATACATTCTTGCAATAGATCAGGGAACTACAAGTTCTAGAGCAATTGTTTTTGATAAATCAGGTAATATTGTGAATATTACTCAAAAGGAATTTACCCAGATTTTCCCGAAGCCGGGCTGGGTAGAACATGATGCAATGGAAATCTGGTCTTCTGTTCAGTCTGTTGCAGCTGAGGCTCTTGCACACAAAAATGTATCCGGAGCTGAAATAGCGGCAATAGGAATAACCAATCAAAGAGAAACCACAGTTGTCTGGGATAAAAACACAGGGCGTCCCATTTACAACGCAATAGTATGGCAGTCAAGGCAGACAGCAGGAATCTGCGAAGAGCTTAAGGCAAAAGGGCTAAGCGATACATTCAGAGATAAGACAGGTCTTCTTGTCGATGCATATTTTTCAGGAACAAAAGTGAAGTGGATTCTTGATAATGTGGAAGGCGCAAGAGAAAAGGCTTTAAACGGAGACCTTCTTTTTGGAACCATCGATACATGGCTTACCTGGAAACTTACAAATTCAAAAGTTCATGTAACCGACTATTCAAACGCTTCACGAACCCTGATGTATAATATTCATGAATTAAAGTGGGACAGGGAACTTCTTGATCATCTGGGAGTTCCGGAAAACATGCTCCCTGATGTTAGACCATCTTCTGAAATTTACGGATACACAACACCTGAAACATTTTACGGACACGAAATTCCAATTGCCGGAATGGCAGGAGACCAGCAGGCTGCATTGTTCGGCCAGGCATGCTTTACTGAAGGTATGGCAAAGAATACCTATGGAACCGGATGCTTTATGCTCATGAATACAGGTGAAAAAGCCGTAAAGTCGGAAAACGGTCTTCTCACCACAATTGCCTGGGGTATTAACGGCAAGGTTAAGTATGCTCTTGAGGGTTCTGTCTTTGTTGCAGGTTCAGCAATCCAGTGGCTGAGAGACGGTCTTAGAATGTTCAGAAATGCATCTGATTGTGAAAGCTATGCACAGAGAATAAAAAGTACTGAAGGAGTTTATGTTGTTCCTGCATTTGTCGGACTTGGAACCCCTTACTGGGACAGTGATGTAAGAGGTTGTGTTTTCGGGCTTACAAGAGGTACTCAGAAAGAGCATTTTGTCAGGGCAACAATAGAATCTCTTGCATATCAGACAAAGGATGTTCTGTCTGCAATGGAAGCGGATTCAGAAATAAGCATCAAAAAATTAAGGGTTGACGGCGGTGCCTGTGTGAATAATTTCCTTCTTCAGTTCCAAAGCGATATTTTAAAAACTGAGGTTGAACGACCTGAATGTATTGAAACAACAGCTCTAGGTGCAGCATATCTTGCAGGGCTTGCAGTCGGTTTCTGGCAGGATAAGAAAGAAATCGCAGAGCAGTGGGCTGTGGAAAGAAGCTTTGATGTTCAAATGGATTCAAAAGAGTCCGATCAGCTTTATGATGGCTGGAAAAAAGCTGTTTCAGCATCAATGTGTTTTAAATAAAGAGTTCCTTCTGCAAAAAAAATTTGCAGTTTCCCTTCCTTAAATATACGGGGGCAGAATATATGCCGTATTCTGCTCCTGTAATAAAAATTCGTACCTGTTTTACTGTATTATTAAAATCCCTGTTGAAATTATATTCCTGTTTGAACTAGTCTTGTTTTGATGGTTTTTTAAATTTCGGATTATAAGGGGATTGTTATGCTTTACGAGTTCAGAGGTCTCAGGCCTGTAATTGGTGAAAATACTTATGTGAGTGAAACTGCAGTGATAATTGGAGATGTTGAAATTGGAAATAACTGTTATATCGGACACGGCTCAATTTTAAGAGGTGATTACGGTAAAATTGTAATTGGAGACGGAACAGCTGTTGAAGAAGGTGTTATTATTCACTCACCTCCCGGCGAAACAAATAATATAGGTCAAAAAGTAACTCTTGGGCACGGTGCAATTTTACACGGCAAAATGATTGGTGACTATGCAGTTGTAGGTGTGGGTGCTGTTTTGAGTATTTTGTCTGAAGTCGGAGAATGGTCAATAATTGCTGAGGGTGCGGTGGTAAGAATGCGCCAGAATGTTCCCGGTAAACAGATCTTTGCAGGGAATCCTGCTGTTTATATAAGAAACCTTGAGCAAAGAGATGTTGAAATGTGGGAGTTCGGAAAGCAGCTTTATATTGATCTTGCAAAAGAATATCTTGAAAATGGAATGAAGCCTGTTTTGTGATTTAGGAATATAAGTATTTGATATTAGAACTTGTTTTAAAAACTATGATTCCCAGACGTGAGCCCGGGAATCAGTTGCTAATAACCACTGGCTTTGGAGAGAATGGTTTTTTTATCTATACAGAAAATAAAATAATTTTTTGAGTTATTCCGCCCTTGAATTAAAAGGGCGGAATAATTCCCGTTCATTCATGAAGTAAACAGCCTGAAGCAATTGAGGAGGAATCATATTGTTTCAGGAATAAGCTCTAGCTTGCCATTTTTACTGCTGATGAATATTTCTGACCGTTCAATCTGTTTGATCTTTTCCAGATATTCATTTTTTCAGCTTCTTTTATAAGTTCTTCCCTGAAATCAGGGTGAGCTATTGAAATAAGGGCTTCAGCTCTTTCCCATGTCGATTTTCCCTTTAAAGAAACAATTCCGTATTCTGTTACAACATAGTGAACTGCTGTTCTTGGAAGAGTTACTATTGTTCCGGGGCTTAGTGTTGGTTTTATTCTTGAAACTTTTTCACCGTTTTTTAGTGTTGCTGTCGATGTAAAGCAGATAAAAGCTTTTCCGCCGTTTGAATGATATGCTCCGTAATGGAAATCAAATTGTCCGCCTGTTCCTGAAATCTGTCTTGTTCCCGAAGATTCAGATGAAACCTGACCAAAAAGGTCTGTCTCAATTGCATTGTTGATTGACATGAAATTTGAAATGGAACCAATTATATTTGGTGAGTTTATCCACTCAACAGAATAGCTTGCACAGGAGTGGTTGTTGTCCAGAAAATCATAAAGGTTCTGGCTTCCAAGTGCAAAGGTGTAAGTCATTTTTTCAGGGCAGAATTCCTTGTACTTATTTGTAACAACCCCTGAATTATACATATGCATGAAAGCATCAACAAGCATTTCACTGTGAACTGACAAGTCTTTCAAATCTGATTTTGCAAGCATTCTTCCAACAGCATCGGGCATTCCGCCTATTCCAAGCTGGATGCATGCACGATCCGGGATTTCATTTACAATAAATTCTGCAATTTTTTCTTCTTCTTCAGAAATTTTAGGGTCCGGAAGAGCAAGCATAGGCTCATGATCTGACTCGACTATATAGTCAACCTGACTTATATGGATAGATTCGTTAACACCGCCTGGGCAGTAAGGAATATTTTTGTTGACTTCAACAATTACAATTGATGCAGCATCTGCCTGTGCCTTTTGAACTGAATTTGCAACTCCGAAGTTGAAATATCCGGAAGAGTCCATTTCAGAAGTTCTTACAATAAAAACATCTCCTCTTACGTCATTTTTTTTATAATATTCAGGTCCTTCATGGTAAAGAATTGGGATATAACTGCAAAGTTTCATATCGTGTAAAATTCTGTCTCCGGCTGTGAAATGCCAGTTATTATAGCAGAATGTTTCCTGTTCAGGGTCGCAGTATGCTGCTGCTGAAAGACCGGGAAACCCAACCCCTCTTATTTTAATGTCTTTTAGTTCTCCTTTTTTCTTTGCAAGTTCCTTGTCAAGAAAAATAGGTGCACATAAAAAGTTACCATAATCAATCCAATGGCCGTCTTTAACCGCAGTAAGTGCTTTCTCAGGTGAGCATAGTTTTGAGTTGTATTCTTTTGTATAACTTGGCTTCATTGTTCTCTCCTTATGGTTTTTTTGTGTTTGCCATAGGTAAAGCAAGTGGTGTGCCAGGTTATAGTTTTAGTTTTTAACTTCCTGTAATTGCTGGTTAAATATGAAAGAGTTGTTTTTTAGATTTTACAGGATACGACAAAAAATACGTATATTTGAAGGTTGGTCAGTTTTATACGACATTAGTGTCGGTATGTGCGACAAAAATGACGTGAGGGTTTATCTTAAATCCAGATCAATCATTTTTCGTTCCAGAGTTCTTCTTGTTACCTTAAGAAATTCTGCAGTTTTTCCCCTGTGGCCATTGTTTTTATCAAGGGCTGATTTAATAATAATTTTTTCATAATGTTTAAGGCTTGATTTTAAATCTCCGCAATATTCAATCTCTTTATTTGAAGAA
>JBFWJK010000211.1:0-4350 GCA_050253255.1 Desulfobacteraceae bacterium
AAGATAAAACTTCCATTTTCTCATGAAAATATCATCAAATCCAAGGGCCTTTATTTTCTCTTTATTTTTAGAAAAATTTTCATCCCATTGTCTTAAGGTTTTTGCATAATGGGGGCCGATATTTTCTAAATTTTCAATTACAAGTTTTGTTTTAGATGAAAGCCTTTTTGATATTTCTGTAAGGGAAAGAAGATGTCCTCCCGGGAAAATATGCTTTTGTATCCAGTCGTATTTGTACTTGTATGTAAAATATTCCTGATCCGGAACTGTAATCCCCTGAATAACTGCAATCCCGTCTTTTTTGAGAAGAGAATCAATTTTTTTAAAATATTTAGAACAATATTTTTCTCCAACAGCCTCAATCATTTCAATTGAAACAATTTTGTCAAATTTACCCTTAATTTTTCTGTAGTCTGATAAAATTATATTAATTTTATCTTCAAGTTTTTCTTTTTTTACTCTTTTTACGGCATAATCATACTGCTCCTTTGAAATTGTTACGCCTGTCAATTTACAGCCGGTTTTTTTAACTGCATATACGGCAAAGCCGCCCCAGCCGCAGCCGATTTCAAGAACATGATCGTTTTCAGTTACTGCGGCCTTTTTTATCAGGGCATCCATTTTGTTTATCTGTGAAGTGAAGAGATCATCATCTTTTTCAAGATAAATTCCCGACGAATAAATCATATTTTCATCAAGAAAAAGGCTGAAAAAATCATTGTTTAAATCATAATGCCTGCTTATATTTTTTTTGCTTCCCCGCAATGAATTCGGATTGTCTTTTCCACTGAGTTTTCTTAAATAATATTTAAGATAAAGAGAAACTGAAAATTTTTTTGATGAAACATCTGTGTTTAAAATAAAAAATTTAATTAACGACACAAGATCATCTGTTTCAAATACTGAGTTCATATATGCTTCGCCAAGTCCGATATCTCTTTTTTTCAAAACATCTGTAAAAAAACTGAAGTCATTGATATAAAGATCAGCATATTTTGCCTGTGAAAAATTTCCCTTTTTAAAACTTTTGTTTCCCGGAAGAAAAATATCAATATTGCCGTTTTTAAAATATGAAAGTCTCTTTAAAAACAGAAATTTTGAAATTTTCTGAAAAATTGAATAAGGAGATTTTTTTATTGTCATTTTATCTTTTGCAACAGGCTTGTCATTGTATTCAAGTTTTTTTGCAAAAAACAGTTTAAAGGCTTCCTTGTAAATTGCAGGTTTTGTAAGATGTGGAATAATGTGAAATTTTAAAACCGCATTCAAAAAATTTTTATCTGAAAAATCCTGCCTTTTATTTTCTTTCAGTTCTGCGTAAAAAAACGGTTTCAAATCCTTTTCAAGTTCAATTTTAATTGAAAAATCATTTTCTTTTATTTGAAAATAAAAATTGTATTTTCCCTCGATCTTATTGAATGGGGAAACATGAAATACTTTATCTGAACTGGCTTTAAAAACTCCGTCTTTTTCTTCAACATCAAGGATATAAAGATGTCTTTCACCAAAAGTATTGTTTACTTCAGCAGCAGCACATAAAAATTTATTGCTATCGTCAAAGCAAAAATAAAAACTTACAGGATTAAACACTATTTTAAAAAAATAACCGCATGAAGTTGAAAGATAAATTTTCTTTACAGGTTTTTCAAAACCTGAATTTTTAAGAAACATTAAAATTTTGGATTTTAAAGACAAGCCGTTTTCATCTAGATAGTCTTTATCGTTTATAAAAAAAACACCTCTTTTATTGTGGGAAAATAAAAAATTTTTTCCTGCTAAATAAGAAAGCTCATCCAAATCAAAAATGAAAAATAAAAGTTTTCTCTTAAACTTATGTTCTGCAGGATAAAGCCTTGAATGCCCGAGTTCTCCAAAATAAATCCCCTGTTTCATAATGATTCTCCAAAAATTTTGCAGACTTTTATACCTGAATTTATTCCGTCTTCATGAAATCCGTACCCAAAATAACTTCCGCAGAAAAAAATATTTTTGTTTTTATTGTTAAGTCTTTCTAGCTTATCCTGGGTTCCCATGGTTTCTCTTGTAAAAACAGGATGTGTATAAATTATTTCCTTTATAAGCTTATTTTTTTCAATTTCTCTCTGGGGATTTAAGGTAACAAGATATCTTTTTTCAGAGTTTAGTTTCTGAAGCCTTGTCATATCGTAGGTTATGCATGCAGGAGAATTTCTCTCCATATTTTCCTCCTTAAGATAATTCCAGGAGGCATAGGCTATTTTATTGTCAGGCATGAAACTTAAATCATGGTGAAGGCATACCCTGTTTTTTGAATATGTCCACGGACCTAAAAGCTTAACCTGTTCAGAGTCTGGATTTTCAAGCATTTTAAATGCCTCGTCGGCATGGGCTGCAATTATTATTTTATCAAATTTTAAAACCTCGCTGTCTTCAAAAACAATTTCAGGATTATTAAGATTTTGTTTTACACTCACAGCTTTTTTATTTTTAAATACTTTTCCGTTAAACCCTTTTAAAAAAGCATCAACATAAGAACTGCTTCCGTTTTCTACAAAATACCACTGGGGCTGGTCTGTCACGGAAAGAAGACCGTGGTTGTTATAAAAATTTGCAAAGGAAAGCATGGGAAATCTTGCAATTTTATCCTGTGGTGCAGACCAGATTGCAGAGGCCATTGGAAGAATATATTTTTCCTCGAATGATTTTGAAAAATTATTCAGTTCAAGAAACTGACCTATGCATAAATCATTATTTCCATAGGTAATGAATTTTTTAGTGAGTTTAAAAAATTTCATTATTTCATATAAAAACTTGTAATAGCTTAAATCCAGAATATTTTTCCTTTGTGCAAAAATTGTATCTAAACTGGATGTTGAATAATAAAAATCATTTTTTCTGTCACAGTATCCAAAGGACATATCGGTTTTTATTCTGTTGATTTTCAGTTTATCAAGAAAGGCAGTCAAATTTGGATATGTTTTGTCATTCATTACAATAAAACCTGTATCAACCCTTACATTTTCATCTGTTGTTACAGTGTTTGTGTGGCCTCCGATGTAGTTGTTCTTTTCAAAAAGAGATACATTATGATTTTTTGATAGAATAAATGCAGAGCTAATGCCGGATATACCTGAGCCTATTACGGCAATGTTGAGTTTATCAGCCATATTTGTCTTCTTTATTTGAATTTTTATTTTGTGAGTCTTAAAAAAGGGTAAATAAAACCTGAAATTTAGTCAAGTTATAGATAGCAGGTTAAATTCAAAATAAATTATTTAAAGCAGCGGAGATTAAATACTGCCTCTGCCGGAAAAGAAACTTGACCACAAGTTTTTCAGAAGTTTAGGGAAAACCTTTTCAAAATCCAGCTGAAGGTTGACAAGACCTCTTGATTCGAGAACATCCCTTGCAATGAAGGCAGGTTCCGCCATCTGACAAAGCCCTATCATCAAAGAAAAGCTGCCTATAAAAAGCTCATTTACTTCTCTTTTTTCAATAAAAGGAAACAAGATCATTATTTCAGCAGCTGTTTTTTCCATACGTTTGTTGAGATACTCCTTAAACTCTCCCACGACATCGTAATCGCCGCATTTTTCCATTATAAGATTGTATCTGCTCCCGAGCCTGACAAGTAAAAAATCTGATGCAAAACCAGACATTACCTCAATTAAACCCTCTTTCGAATTTTTGTTATTTAAAGCTGAATCTATTTTATCAAAACACTCACCTATGGATTGTCTCAGAATTTCAAGATCCATTGCCTCTCTTGTTTTGAAATAAAGATAAACAGTACCTTTGGCAAGTCCGGCCTCTTTTGCAATTTCCGACACAGGTATGGAAATATTTTTTTCCTGTACATATATTTTTCTGGCAGAATCAATAATAGCCTGCTTTCTCTGAGCTTTTGCCTTGTCGCTGATCGCGCGTTTCTTTATTTTCTTTTCCATATTATCCTTTGAAATCTTGACAAATGACCTTGAGTCAGTTAGTAAATGACTGAAAGTCAATTATAAATACCGGGAGAAGCCATGTCAAATTCAATCTGTTCCATACTGGAAAAACAAACTGCATTTTACCAGAAAGGACTTACCATTGATTTGAAATCAAGAAAACAAAGACTTGAAATACTTTTAAAAGCTCTTGAGATCTATACTCAGAAAATTTCCTCAGCCCTGAAAAAAGATCTTGGGAAATCCTATGAAGAAGCTCTCATGACAGAAATAAGAGAGGTAAGAAAAGAACTTGAATATACAATAAAAAATTTAAAAAAATGGTCAAAAATAAAAAAAGTTCCAACACCTCTAACATTGTTTGGTTCAAAAAGCCGGATTATCCCTGAACCTCTTGGAAAAATACTTATAATAGCCCCCT
>JBFWJK010000212.1:0-4243 GCA_050253255.1 Desulfobacteraceae bacterium
AGAAAATCCTCAGGATAAAAAGGAGGAGAAAAAGGGAGCCTCTGCTCTATTGCAGGTATAATTATTTCAGTATTATCGCCCTTTGAAGCTGATATTGGTATAATATCTTCAAAATCGTGCTTATCCTTCCACAATGCAATAGAATTGAGAATATATTCCTTAACCTTTACTTCATCAGCTTTATTAAGAAGAAGAAGTACTTTTTTATCAATTGTTTTGAGTCTTTCAACAATCATGTCATTGTCTTTATCCTTATTGAGAAGATCGACAACGAACAAAATCAGATCAGCTTCTTCTGATGCCTCAATCGCCTTTTCAACAATCTTTCTGTTCATAATCTTTTCAGAAGAATGAATTCCGGGAGTATCAAGAAAAACAATCTGAGAACTTTCATTGTTAAGAACTGCCAGTATTTTGTTTCTTGTGGTCTGAGGCTTGTCAGCAGTAATGGCAAGCTTTTCTCCGCATAACCTGTTCAAAAGAGTAGACTTGCCAACGTTTGGCGTACCGATAATTGAAACATACCCTGCCCTGAAATCGGTTCTGTCCTTAAACAAAAAATCTGCATCAATCATTTATAACTCCAGTGCAATTTAAAATTTTTTCCCAGACTTTTTCTCTTCCCGTACCTTTTATGCCCGAAGCAGTTATTAACAAGTCTTCACTGAACTCAAGTTTTGAAGCAATTTTCTTTTTCTGGGCAATCTGCTTTGTCTTAGAGAGCTTGTCAGCCTTTGTCAGAACATTGATATAATAGATATTGTTCTGTTTAAGCCAAAGCGCAAAATCATGTTCAAATTCTGCAGGTTCCCGTCTTATATCCATTATCCATACAAGACAGCGGAGGCTTTCTCTTGTCAGAAGATAGTCTTCTATCATTTTCTCCCATTCAGCCCTCATTTTTTTAGATACCTTTGCATAACCGTATCCAGGGAGGTCAACAAACCTCAGGGAACTGTTCACTTCGAAAAAATTTATTCTCTGGGTTCTCCCGGGAGTATTGCTTGTTTTAACTAATTTTTTTCTGTTTACAAGACAGTTTATCAGTGTTGATTTTCCTACATTGGACCTTCCTGCAAAAGCAATTTCAGGAACACTTATCTCCGGATATTCTTTTCTGGCGCCTGCACTTGTAATAAACTCTGCACTTTTAATTACATAGGGTTTTGTTTCATTATGGATATCCATATATTATTTATATACCTTTTCCGGATCAAAAACTTTTTCTCCTGTTATAACAGGCCTGCCGCTGCTCACAGAAGTATGAAAACATGAATTGTAACCTTTGTGACAGGCTGCACCGCCTTTTTGTTCCACAAGTATAAGCAGTGTGTCATTATCGCAGTCTATTCTTATATCAGATACAAGCTGAGTATGTCCCGAAGTTTCTCCCTTTACCCAAAGTTTATTCCTTGATCTTGAAAAATAAGTTGCCTTTCCTGTTGCAAGTGTCTGTTCAAACGCCTCTTTATTCATATAAGCAAGCATAAGAACTTCTTTGGTTTTTTTATCCTGAGCTATTACAGGCACAAGACCACCCTGTTTTTCAAAATCAATTACAATTTCTTCCATTAAATCACCTTTATCTTTAAGTACAGCGGTTTTATAAGTTCATATTGCCTTATGAGGCATGATCTGCTAGTGATATTCAGATTACCAGCATAAACGTCAACTATAAAATAATAAGAATATGACTGCAAAAGAAAAAAAAAACAAAACTAAAAAAACAAATTCATCTTTTTTTAAAAAAATATCTTTAATTTTTTTTATAATCGTCCTCACAGGTTTTGTCGGAGGAATTTTATCAATGGCAGGTCTTTATCAGTATTACAGTAAAGATCTTCCAAAAATAAAAACATTATCAGATTATTATCCTCCGCAGGTAACAGAGGTATTTGACAGTTCAGGAGAAAAAATTGCTGAGTTTTATAAGGAAAAAAGAATACTGATTCCTCTCAGCCAAATGCCTGACCACCTTGTAAAAGCTTTTATTGCGGCTGAAGATTCAAGGTTTTACGAACATGGAGGAATTGATCTTGTCAGTATAGCCCGGGCATTTTACAAAAATATCAATGCCGGTGAAATTGTTCAGGGAGGTTCGACGATAACCCAACAGGTTGCAAAGTCTTTTTTCCTCACTCCGGAAAAGAGCTACTCAAGAAAAATCAAGGAAGCTATTCTTGCATACAGGATCGACAAATATTTTTCAAAAAATGAAGTCCTCTACCTTTATCTGAACCAGATTTATCTCGGCAACGGAGCTTACGGAGTTGAAGCAGCCGCAAGAACGTATTTCGGGAAAAATGCAAGTCAGCTCACAATAAGTGAAAGCGCACTTCTTGCAGGCCTTCCTCAGGCTCCAAGCCGCTATTCACCGATAAAATATTTCCAAAGAGCAAAAGCCAGACAGGAATATGTTCTTGAACAAATGGTTCAAAACAGTTTTCTTTCAGATCAGGAAGCAAGGAATGCTCTTAATGAAGAAATAATGCTTACAGTTAACAGAAACTTTTTCCTTGAAAAAGCACCATATTATTCAGAGCATATAAGAAGACTTATTCTTGAGCAGTATGGCGAAGAGTTGCTTTATAAAGGCGGTCTTAATATTTACACTGCTCTGTCTCTTGATATCCAGAAAAGTGCTTTAGAAAATCTCAATAAAGGTCTTAAAGAACTTGACAAAAGGCAGGGATACAGGGGCCCGATAAAAAATCTGTCAAAAGATGAAATTCAGCATTTTATTGAAGACCAGAAATCTCTTATAGACTGCACTGAAATTGTACCTGGATTTGAGACACAGGCTGTTGTTACACGCATAGACAACAAAGAAAAATATGCACTTGTAAAATTTTGCCAGAATACAGCAAAAATTCCGATTCAGAATATGTCCTGGGCAAGAAAGCCTGATCCTGATAAATATTATCTTTACCATAAAATTAACAAACCCGGACAGGCTCTGAAAAGAAACGACCTGATTCTTATCAGACTTATATCAAAAGATGAAAAAACAGATATCTGGGAGGCTTCACTTGAACAGACACCGGAAGTTTCAGGAGCAATTTTATGCATTGAAGCCGGATCCGGAGAAGTAAGGGCAATGGTCGGCGGAAAAAGCTTCAAGTCCAGTCAGTTCAACAGAGCTGTACAGTCAAGAAGACAGCCGGGTTCTGCCTTTAAACCGATTATATATTCAGCGGCTCTTGACAAGGGCTACACAGCTGCTTCTGTCATAATGGACAATGCTTTTGTATTCCACGACAAGGAACAGGATTTTACCTGGAAACCACAGAACTATAACGAAACTTTTTACGGCCCCACGCTTTTGAGAAAAGCCCTCACACTTTCCAGAAACCTTGTAACAATTAAGCTCATGAAAGAAATCGGCATTGATTATGTAATTGAATATTCAAGGAAAATGGGGATTGAAGCTCATCTTGACAGAGATCTTTCACTTGCTCTTGGATCTTCCGGCTTATCACTTCTGGAAATGACAAACGCATATTCTGTATTTGCAAACGAAGGTAATTTCATTTCACCGATTTTCATAAAAAAGATTGAAAATAAAAAAGGTGAGGTTTTATTCGAGTCAAAACCTGAACCGGAAAAAGTTATTCCTGAAGAAACTGCCTATATAATGACAAGCATGCTTAAAAGTGTTGTTGAAGAAGGAACAGGCTGGAGAGCAAAAAGACTTTCAAGGCCTGTTGCAGGAAAAACAGGAACTACAAACAATCTCCACGATGCATGGTTTGTAGGATACACTACAGATTATATTTCAGGAGTCTGGGTAGGTTTTGATCATGAAAAGTCACTTGGCAAGGAAGAAACCGGCTCCAAGGCAGCCTGCCCCATATGGACAGATTTTATGGAAGATATCCATAAAGGGGTCCCCAAAAATGATTTCAAAGTCCCGGACAACATCATATTCCAGAGAATCGATGCTGAAACCGGGCTTTTACCAGGACCTGAAACAAAAGATACAATATTGGAATGTTTTGTAAAAGGAACAGAGCCGACAAAAACTTCGCCTGTTAAAGAACAGGTAAAGGACAAAACTGATTTCTTTAAGTTTGGAATGTAAAGGACAAAAATTCTCAGACCTTTTAAGATAAAAAGGCTGGAGAATTAAAAAGTCTGTTTTATTTCAATAAAAAAAGACTCAAAAGGAATGTCATGGCTCCTGTTAAACAATATATTTTTAAATCCGAATCTTTTTTTCAGATCCGAAACATTATTGTTTTTA
>JBFWJK010000213.1:0-4195 GCA_050253255.1 Desulfobacteraceae bacterium
GTCACTCTGATTATTTTCAGGGAAAATGTTTTTATTAACTGCATTTTTAATCAGGTTTCTTTTTTCATCTGCAAGAATTTTTCCTGTTTCAACTCCGAACTGATCGAATGGATTTATTCCCCATAAAAATCCGGCCATTATTGTCCTTGCTTCATAAAATGCAACAAGCTTTCCAATAGATAAAGGGCTTAAATCATTTAAGGTTATAATTGTGCTTGGCCGGTTTCCTTTACATACTTTTTCTATTTGTCTGGAGTTTCTGCCGAAGGCCAGAGCATCAGCCTGGGCAAGAAGATTTGCAAAAAGCTCATCATGATTTAAAACTTCCTCAAAAGAATAATTACAATCCACCGGAGGTTTAAGTACACCTATAAACTCCACAGGCAGAGTCCGGCCCTGGTGGAAAAGCTGAAAAAAAGAGTGCTGTGACTTAGTTCCAGTATCTCCGAAAATTATCATGGATGTATTGTGGTTAAGTTTTTCACCGTCGGATGAAATCATTTTACCGTTGCTTTCCATGTAGAGCTGCTGAATGTGAGCCGGAAGTTTTTCAAGAAGAATTGAATATGGAATTATGGCAAGAACAGAAAAATTAAGATATATAAAATTCCAGATATCAATAAGAGCTGAAATCAGAGCAATATTCTTGTCCGGTACCTTATTAAGGCAATGTTCATCCATCTCATTCATGCCATCAAGAAATTCATCAAATACATCAAAACCATAGACAAGGGAAATGGGCAGCCCGCCTGCAGCTGAAGAAACACTGTATCTGCCGCCGATAGAGTCAAACATATGAAATACAGTAAACTCGTCAAGATCGCCCGGGCTTTTTTTTGATGTTACTCTTACTATGTGGTTTTCAGGGGCAAGATCAGATTTTTTAAGCTCTTCTGTTATCAAATATTCATTAATCATTACTTCTCTTGTTGTATATGATTTAGAAATAATAAGAAAAAGTGTAGTTTCAAAATCAATACCCGATTTTATTTTTTCAAACTCGCAGGGGTCACAGTTTGTAAGAAAATAAGGCTTGAGATATTTTTTATTATAAGAAAGAGCCTTAACAACAAACTCGGTCCCAAGATTCGAACCGCCGATTCCAACTATACATAAATTTTCAAATCTTTTGCCTGTTGAAGAAGTGATTTCTCCATTATGAATTTTTCGGGTGAATTCTCTTATTTTAACTTTTACTTCTGAAATTTCTTTGAAAAGAGAAAGTGAACTTCCCTTAGCTCTGCATAAAGTATGAAGTGCCGGTCTTTTTTCCGTATTATTTACAATCCCACCTTCGGTCATTGCTCTGTATTTCTCAAGTATTCTGTTTTTATCTGCAAGCTCAAGAAGAAGATCAAGAGTTTTTTTGTCAAGAAGCTGCCTTGAAAAGTCGAAAAACAGATCTGAACAATTTTGTGAAAACTGTATGAATCTGTCCGGTTCTGCAAAAAGTTTTCTTAACGTTATTCCTGAATCTGAAAAATTAAAAGAATGTCTGAATAATTTTGAATCAAGAGATAGGGGCTTCATTAATTTACCTTGAAATTATGATTGATAATCATTTATTTAATGCTAAAGTATTTCGGAATTTATAGCATTTAACCACCAAAAATCAACTTTTAGTTCAAAATATGGCGGAGCATAAATGAATATAATTGTAGAAAAACTAATTAAAAAAGGTGTTTTAATAGAAAATCCAGAGTCGGTTTTTATAGATGAAACTGTTGAAATTGATAACATTGAGCCGGGAGCGGTACTCAGGCAGGGGACCAGACTTTACGGTAAAAAGACATATATTTCAAAAGGATGTATTGTAGGAAAAGAAGGCCCTGCCGTAATTGAAAACTGTGCTGCCGGAAGCGGCTGTATATTCGGTTCAGGCTATTTCAGCGGATCAGTTTTTCTTTCAGATTCAAAGGCAGGCTCAAATTCACATGTTAGAAAAGGATGTATTCTCGAAGAGAGGTCTTCAATTGCACACACCTGTGGAATAAAACAGACAATTTTATTCCCGTATGCAACTCTTGGAAGCCTGATCAATTTCTGCGACTGTATGCTCACCGGAGGGACTTCATCTAAAAATCACAGTGAAGTAGGCAGTTCTTTTATTCATTTTAATTTTACACCGAATCAGGACAAGGCAACTCCATCTATTATGGGCAATGTTTATGAAGGTGTTTTTTTAAATAAACCTCCTGTTTTTCTGGGAGGTCAGGGTGGTCTTGTAGGCCCTTCAAGGATAGGTTTTGGATGTACCAGTGCGGCAGGTTCCATTTTAAGAAGAGATGAAATTAATGAAAACAGACTTATTTTTGAAAATATTCATAAAAATCTGAATACAAATCAAAAACAGGGGATCTATGTTTCAATTAACAGAATTTTAAAAAACAATTTATTTTATATTTCAAATCTTATTGCCTTAAAAAACTGGTATATTCATGTAAGGAAAAATTATTTGAACTCAAAAATTTTTGGTTTTGCAATTGAAACAATTGACTCCGGAATTGAAGAAAGAGAAAAACAGCTTGAAAAACTAGCAGTAAAAGTCGGTGAGGGGCTGAATATTTTAAAAAATGAAGGTAAAAATTCCAGACTTATTGAACTTAAAGAAAATTTTTGTGATAACAGTTCAAAGATACTTGCCGTGATAAACGATCTGTCTGAAAATAAAAACTTTTTTACAAAAGAACGCGATGATTTTCTGGATAAATTCAGAGTATACAGTCAAAATTCCGGCTATCTTGAAACAATTGAGCGTTTGGATCAGAAAACTGTAAATTCAGGTATCCTGTGGCTGAAAAGTATTATTATGGATTTTAACTCTAAAATGTCAGAAATTTTGTATAAATTCGATATCAGGGAATAAAAAATGAGAAAATTATTTGGTACAGACGGAATTAGAGGAAAGGCAAACTCATACCCCATAATTCCTGAACTTGTTTTGGGGATTGCCAAAGCCAGTGCTTTTTATTTTTATGAATCAGGGATGATAAAAAGTAAAAAAGTAATTATTGCAAAAGATACAAGAGCTTCAGGGAGTATGATCGAGGCAGCCCTTTGCGCAGGTTTCACTTCAATGGGGCTTGACGCAGAACTTGCAGATGTGCTTCCAACTCCGGCTCTCTCTTATGTAACTTCAAATTCAGATGCAGATCTCTCAGTTATGATTTCCGCTTCACACAACCCTTATTATGACAACGGAATAAAATTTTTTAAGGGAAGCGGCAAAAAACTAACAGATAAAGAACAGAATGAAATAACAGAACTTTTTTATTCAAAAAAATTTGTAAATTATGAAACAGAGCCTGGCACAGTCCAGAATGCACACGAAAAATTTATAAATATATACAAAAATCTTTTCACTGATTATTCAAAAGGTGAAAAGATACTTTCAGGGCTTAATCTAATTATAGATACATCAAACGGTGCCTGCTATGAAGTTGCACCTGCGGTGCTGCGTGAGCTCGGGGCATCAGTTTCCGTAATAAACGACACTCCGGACGGATACAATATAAACAAAGACTGCGGTTCAGAACACACTGAGAGTTTAAGCAGGGCTGTTATTGCCAGCAGGGCCGATTTTGGTCTTGCCTTTGACGGAGACGGTGACAGGCTTATTGCTGTTGACGATACAGGAGAAAAAATTACAGGAGATCAGATACTTGCCATAGCTTCAGATTTTCTTGGTGAAAAAAAGATTGTTTCTACAGTTATGTCAAATCTCGGGTTGAGGAAATTTTGTGAAGAAAAAAATATTTCTCATTTTATGACCAGTGTCGGTGACAGATATGTTTATGAAGCAATGCTTGAAAAAAAAGCCGATATCGGAGGCGAAGATTCAGGACATCTGATTTTTCTCAAGTACCAGAATACAGGTGACGGTCTTTTGTCCGGAGTTGTGCTTTCAGAAATAATTGCAAAATCGAAAAAAAGACTGTCTGAACTTAAATCGGTAATTAATATTTTTCCTCAAAAACTTGTAAATATTGACGTAAACGAAAAAATTCCTGTTGATGAAATACCTGAAATTAAAAATGCAATAACAACAATTGAAAAAAAACTCGATAAAAGCGGAAGGGTGCTTGTGAGATATTCAGGAACACAGAATATGCTCAGAATAATTTGTGAAGCAAGTACCATGGAAATGGCAGAACAGTCATGCGAGTTTATAGGAAAAGCATTAAAAAATAAAATC
>JBFWJK010000214.1:0-4188 GCA_050253255.1 Desulfobacteraceae bacterium
AGAGATATAACTAATATTCCTATGCCTTACGTTATAAAGCTTCTTCTCGGGATAGGAAGCTCCTGGTTTCACGGCGGAGACCCTCTTGTTGTTCTTCTTTTTGATGAGGATCTTGAAAAAATAAGAGAAAAAGCACTCAGCAGTAAATTTTTTGAAGAATATATAAAAAAATATTTTCTTGATAATCCCCACAGGGTTTTGATGGTTTTGAATCCTGACCCTGAAAAAGGGAAGAGGGAAGCTGAAAAGGAAAGAAAAGAGCTCGAAGAAAAAAGAAGGCTTTTAACTGTTTCTGATCTTGAAAAAATAAGAGAAAGAGAAGAAACTCTGGTTATTCTTCAGGAAACAAAGGAAGATCTTTCCTGTCTTCCAAGTCTTGAAATTTCAGATATTTCAAGAGAAATAAAAAAAGAATCCCCTGACAGGATTTCGGAAGACAAAAAGATTTATTTTTATGACAAGCCTACTTCCGAAATTTTTTATTTCACCTCTCTTTTCGGAACTGGTCATCTCCCTTTGGAGCTTATGGAATATGTACCTCTTTTTACATTCCTTGTTCCCAGAACAGGCACAAAAAAGAAAAACTATATTGAGTTTACAAGAAAAATAGATGCTGTCACAGGCGGATTCGGGCTTTCACCTCTGGTGCGTACTTCAGTTTTTGATAAAGGCTCAACTTTTTCATCCATATCATTTGGCGCAAAATGTCTTGAAAGATACCAGAAAGACATGTTTGAACTTGTTGCAGAACTTATAAGAGATTATTCCTTTGAGGATACTGCAAGAATTAAAAGCCTTCTGCTGCAGTTCAGATCCGGGCTTGAATCATCTGTTGTCCAGAACGGACACAAGCTTGCAATTTCGCTGGCATCGAGAAACCTTTCCCCAGCATCTTCTCTTGTAGAACTTTGGAGCGGTATTTCCCAGCTCAGGCTCGTAAGGGAGATAACAGACTCCTTTGATGTAAAGGAGAGCGGGGAAAAAGCTGTCTCATCCCTTAAAGAAAAACTGAACCTCATTGCTGAAATGTGTTTTAACAAAAATAATTACAAAGTATGCATGGTCGGAGGAGAAGGTAACCTGAAAGCCGGAGAGGAAATTTTCAGTCTTTTTTCAGATTCTCTTTCACCACAGGGAAAAGACGGGTTTGTGCCTCCTCCCATTAAAGAGCTTGAAAAGCCTGTAAGGGAAGCCTGGACAACCCAAAGCTCCGTATCTTTTGTTGGTGCGGCCTGCAGAGTACCTTCATTCGGTGCTCCTGAAGCTCCTTATTTTTCTGTGTTGTCAAGACTTCTTAAGTCAAACTATCTTCACAGGGAAATAAGAGAAAAGGGCGGAGCTTACGGAGGTTTTGCTCTTTATAATTCGGAGGAGGGTATTTTTTCATGCGGTTCATACAGAGATCCCAATATAAAGAGAACCATAGACGCATTTAACAGTGGAATTGAATTTCTGAAAAAAGGTGATTTTGATTCCGATGAAATAAAAGAGGCAATTTTACAGACTGCCTCAGATCTTGACAAGCCTGATACTCCGGCCGCTTCTGCAAAAAAGGATTTTTTCAGAAAAATACTTAATATTCCTGATGAAAAAAGACAGGAATTCAAGGAGCGTCTCCTGGAAACAGACAGAGACAAGCTTGCAGAAACTGCAGGAAAATATCTTAAGTCAGAGGCATTCAGTAACAATATTGCTGTAATTACAGGCAAGCTCCCTCTTGAAAAGGAAAAGCCTCTTTTAAAGGATATTTGTCTTGATGAAAAGGAAATTTAAGCTGATTCTGAAATGAAACAGGTATTCTGATACCTGACTCAGGTGAAGATTTAAAAAGGCCCGAAGCATAAGCTTCAGGCCTTTTTTTTATTTTGAGTAAAATCCTGCTTCAGGCATTTTCATTACGGTATCTGACAGATTCATTAAAGCATCCATTCTTCCAAGTGCCTCATGATAAATTGTGTCATAAAAAAATTGTGCCGTAACAACCTGGCCCTCATAAAATGGAATCTCTTTTTTTGAAATGTTGTGCTCAAGTTTTTCTTTTGCAGCAGTAGCTCTCACGGCAAAAGCCCATGCCATGCACAGATCTCCGATTGCCTCTAAAAATAAAGATGCCGAACCGAATGCATCCATTATTTTTTCACCTGAGGCAGCCTTCCCTGTACTTATTGCACAGCCCGCAGCCTTGTCGAGCATTGTTTTAAGTTTTTCACCGATATAATTCAACCCGGCCTGATTTGCATTGTTTATGGCCTTTGATATTTCGCTGCAAAGATCCATGAACGGTTTTCCTTTTTTCATTCCAAGCTTTCTTCCCAGAAGATCCATGGCCTGTATACCGTTGGTTCCCTCGTAAAGAGAGCTTATACGTACATCTCTGTAGCATTGTGCCTGAGGATATTCTTCTATGAATCCGTATCCTCCAAGAACCTGGATTCCTGCAGAGGTTATGTCTATACCCCTGAAAGTTGTGTATGCTTTTGAAACAGGTGTCAGGAGTTCAATGAGACCCTGAAATTTTTCCTTTTCTTCATTCTCCTGAGTTATTTCCTTCATATCCTGGCACCATTTAAGAAAGTAGGACAAAAATCTTGTGCCTTCAATAAAGGTTTTCATGAAAAGAAGCTGTCTTCTTACGTCAGGATGCTGAATTATAGGCTTTTTTTCCGGTTTCGGGCTGAATGATTCAGTGATTAACGGGCCCTGTATTCTTTTTCTTGCATAGGCAGCAGCATATGCATAGGAAGCAGAAGAAATTCCAAGAGCCTGAACCGCAGCTCCCTGTCTTGCTTCATTCATCATGAGAAACATATATTTCATACCCTTGTTTTCTTCTCCCACAAGCTCTCCGATGCATTGTCCCTTTGAGCCGAATGAAACAGAGCAGGTGACGTTCCCGTGCATTCCCATCTTTTCTTCAATTCCGGTGATTTCAACATTGTTTTTTTCCGGAAGAGTGTTTCCGTTTTCATCTGTACGATATTTTGGAACAAGAAAAAGGGAGATTCCCTTTGTGCCTGACGGAGCGCCGTCAATCCTTGCAAGGACCGGATGAATTATATTTTCCACAAGATCCGAGTCTGCTCCGGAAATAAAAATTTTATTTCCCTCTATGGAGTATGTTCCGTCATCATTTCTGAAAGCTTTTGTTTCAAGAGCCCCGACATCTGAACCTGCCTGAGATTCTGTCAGACACATTGTTCCGGCATATCTGCCCTGAAAAAGCTTTTTCAGATATTTTCCCTTCTGGGCTTCGCTGCCGAATTCCTTTATAATTGCACCTGCGCCGTGGGTAAGACCAGGGTAGTTTATAAGAGAAGGATTTGCCCCCATAAAAAGCTCGTTTACAGCTGTTCCAAGAACCTGGGGCATTGACTGACCTCCCCATTTTTCCTCCTCGCACATGGCAAGCCATCCGCCTTTGCAGAAAAGCTCGTATGGCCTGTGGTACGATACCGGGACTTTTATTTCCTGATTTATGAAGTTCGCACCTTCAGGATGATTGTTTTTTTTGTCAGCAAGTCTGTTTGCGGGCATAAGTTCCTTTACAGCAAAGTCCCTGGCCGACTTCAATATCATTTCGCAGGTTTTCTTATTAAAATCAGTGAATTTATGATTTTGTGAGAATGAGTCAATTTTAAAAATTTCAAACAAAAGAAATTTTTGATCTGCAGGATCAGACAGCTCCATAGCCATTTTTAAATCTCCTTTTTTCAGAGCAAAAAAAATTTAAGCGGGAAAGTATTCTTTTTAAACCGATATATTTTGTACACTAAATTTTTTTCGGCCGCAATGCGTAAAAAAGAATAATTACTGAGCTTAAGACTGAATATTAAAACCGGGCTGAAAATCTTTTATGACCTAAGTTGAGCGTTTCATATTTTTAAATTAAAAAATATGAAACGCTCAACTTAGGTATGAGTTTATTCGACAGCCTTGCAAATGTTTTGAGCTTCGTTTTCTTTTATATAGCCTGCTTCTTCAGCTATTTTTACAGTATGGCGGCACATTGTAGTGTAAAATGCATCCATTTCAGGAATTGTTTCCAGTATTGCTTTTCTGTGAGATTCTACAGTTCTGCTGTCTCCTCTTGCAACAGGGCCTGTAAGCGCTTTTTTTGTTCCCTTGGAAATTATGTTCTCGAGGGTGCCGTTAATAAGGGGGGTTATTATATGAAGTCCCTTTTCCCTG
>JBFWJK010000215.1:0-4094 GCA_050253255.1 Desulfobacteraceae bacterium
TTTTTTGCCTGTGACAAGAGCTTCGCTGTATTTTGCATTCATTGTGCAGATTAAAATTAAAAGTTCGTAAATTCTGCATTTTTCAATTGAGTTTTTTTCATAATCAAGAAGATTCTCAAGGATTTGTCTTGATTCACTCAGTTCTCCGCAGAGATATTTTGTTTCTGCCAGTTCTTTGAGAACAGCTTTGTAAAAATTATCATTACTGTTTTCAGGAAGGAGATCTCTGCTTGTTTCAAAATATTTGAGTGCTCTTTGATAGGCTCCCGAGCTTTTGGCTTTTTTACCTGAAATAAAATTGAGGTGCACTGCAAGAAGAATGTCTTCATCTGATAATAAAAGTTTTTTCCCGCCGTTAATCTGGTTTGTAATTTCGAAAATGTTATTTTCAAAAAAATCTTTGTCTGCAATTTCAAAGAATTTCATTCCTAAAAAAAGATGCATCCGGCCGGTTTCATCAGGATTTATCATTTCATACACTGCCTGTCTGAGCCTGTCATGCTGGAATACATAATCCGGCTGAAGCTGTTTTTCTTCTGAAGAGTGTATAAGTTGTAAATTATTGTCAGATACCCCTGAAGATACAGGTATGAGCATACCCTGTCTTATAAGTTCAAGCAGATAAAGACTGAATTCCTTCTCTGACAGTTCAGACGCATGAAAAAGTTTTTTGCTGCTCACTCTGCTTCCTGCACATGCTGCTTTTTTGAGAATTGAAAGGGATTTTTCCGGAAGTTTTTCTATTCTTTCAATTAAAAGTTTTAAAACATTTTCTGTAATATTCTGTGATTTTATCTTTTCTGTATTCCAGTCCCATTTTTTATTGTCAGAATCAAAATAAACAAGATTTTTTCTGTATAATGACATCAAAAATTCTTTGATGAAAAAAGGGTTTGCACCAGTTTTGCTGTAAATCAGTTCGCACAGCTTGTATGCTTTTGATTTGTCTGCAATTACTGTATCGGAAACAATATCTAGAGTATCCTTAAAAGAAAGAGGTCTAAGTTGAATTGTGTTTATGTGAACGTAAGAATTCTCAGCATTTTTTAAAAAAATGGAAACAGGGTGAGAATCAGTTACTTCATTTTTTCTCAAGGCCCCGATTAAAAGAAAGTTTTTAATTTCTTCACCTGTAAAAACCGATTTTAAGATTCCAAGGGATGCAGAATCTATCCATTGGATATCGTCAAGAAAAAGAACAAGTCTTCTTTGTTTTTTTGTAAATACTTTAATGAATTCTCTGAAAGTATAATTGAACCTGCTTCTTGTTTCAGAAACACCTATGCCGGGGATTTCTTTTTGAGGGCCTGTAATAAGCCTGAGTTTCGGGAAAATATCTGTGAGCATTTTTCCGTTTTCACCTACGGCCTTCAGTATTTCTTTTTTAAAAGCTTCCACTTTTTCTTCAGGTTCTCCAAGAATTTCTGAAATTAAATTCTCGAAAGCCTCAACAATTCCCTTGTAAGCCTGATTCTGAGAAAATTCCTCATATTTGCCGGAAATAAAATAACAGTCTGAATCAGAAATCTGTTTCTGGAGCTCATTTACAACTGCAGTTTTACCTGTACCTGAATCCCCTTCAATAACTGCAATTTCTGCGGCTTTTCCCCTTACTCTGAAAAAAGATTCAACAAGAGAGTTAAGCTCTTTATTTCTTCCATATATTTTTTCAGGTATGGAAAATTTTTCTGAAAAATCAAGTCTGCCGACAGCAAAGGTCTTGTTTTTTTCTCCTGAACTGAATATTTCCTGTGACTTTTTCAGATCGGCAAGAATTCCCTCAATGCTCTGGTATCTGTCTTCAGGGTTTTTGGAAAGGAGTTTCATTACTATTTCTGAAAGAGAAACCGGAACCTCCTTGTTTACAAGACAAACTGGTTTTGGCTCCTTTGCAAGGTGAGCATGGATCATTCCCATTGTAGATTCTTCTGTAAAGGGCGGTTTTCCTGAAAGGAGGAAATAAAAAGTTGCTCCCATGGAGTAGTAGTCAGTTCTGTAGTCAAGGAATCTGTTCATTCTTCCTGTCTGCTCAGGAGAAATAAAAGCAATTGTCCCTTCCAGGGCTTTTGGGTTGATTAGCGAGGGATGCTCATGCAAAAGCATTGTAGAAATGCCGAAATCTGTAAGTTTGATTACTCCGGTTTCCTGGTTGAGTAAAATATTGCAGGGCTTTATATCCTTGTGGATAATCTCTTTTTTGTGGACATAATCGAGTGCCTTGAGACATTTTTCAGCTGTTTCATAAAAAGTTAAAATATCAAGAGGTTTGTTTCTGTGAATATGGTTGAGGCATTTTGCATTAAAATCCTCCATTACAACAAACGGTCTGTGATGGTAGAAATCAAAAGTATAGCCTTTTGCAATGAATTCTGAATTAAGATGTTTTCTTATTTCAAAATCCTAGCGAAACCTTTGAGTCTGTACCGGAGTAACTTCATTCTGGTTAAGGATTTTAATTATCACGGGAGTTCTTTTTAATGTGTCAAATCCTCTTATAACCTTTGACACATTCCCTTTGTGCACCAGTTCAGTCAGTTTGTATCCGGATATTGTTATGTCTGAAATTACTTCATCATGTTTTTTTGAATTGTCTGAAAAAAGCTCTGGGTGGCTGTTTGTTGGGCTGTTCAAGATTCTCTCCGCAATAAAAGGCAAATCATTATTAAATCCTAAAATGAGCAGTATTTAAATTTGTCGTACATTCTGCCCCGATCATGCTGTGCAGATGTATTTAAACTGTAAATCCGGAAATTTTCAGTTTTTAGAAGATTTTGTTATTAACAAACATTCTCTTTTAAAAACTATGAAAAACTCAGTTTAGTCAAAACGTTACAGCAAGTTATATATGAACTTACGGTCGTAAGTCAATTTTAAGGTTATAATTTTATTTGGTGATTCCCGGTAAACTGCTGATTTCCGTCCAGCTCTGAAAAGGTCTGTAATTTTTCTGAGGCTGAAATTTACTTTAGCGGTACACCCCATTTTTTCATATACTTCCATATTGTTGTCCTGCTCAGACCCGCTTTTCTTCCTGCTTCAGCCTTATTCCATCCGCATTCCTCAAGGAGACTTACAAGCTCCTCCCTTGAAGAGGGTTTTTTTGTATGTCTATCGTCAGCTTTTTTGTAATAAGGTCTGTCAATAATTTCAGGAGGAAAGTCTTCTTCCGTTAAAATTTCTCCTCCCGCAACAACAAAAGCATAAGAAACTGCATTTTCAAGTTCTCTTACATTTCCCGGCCAGTTATAGTCCATAAGGGCCTTGACTGATTTTCTGTCAGCTTTAAGTATATGTTTTTCGGTCTGTTTTCTTAATTTCTTGATAAAAAAATCTATTAAAACAGGAATATCTTCTTTTCTTTCTCTTAAAGGAGGAATAGTAATTGGGAACACTTTGAGTCTGTAATACAGGTCCTGCCTGAACTTCCCTTTTTCTACAAGCTCTCCCAGATCTTTGTTTGTTGCAGCAATTATTCTGATATTTACTTTTATTTTTTTTGAATCGCCTATCCGTTCAATTTCAAGTTCCTGCACAGCCCTTAAAAGCTTTACCTGGACAGAAAGAGGTATTTCTCCTATCTCGTCCAGAAAAAGAGTGCCGTTTTCAGCTTCTTCAAACCTCCCTTTTCTGTCTTTAAAAGCACCTGTGAAAGCTCCTTTTACATGGCCGAAAAGTTCACTTTCCAGAAGATTTTCAGGAAGAGCCGAACAGTTCAGAGCAACAAAGGGGTTGTTTTTTCTGCTTCCCAGGAAGTGAATGGCATTGGCGCATAATTCTTTTCCTGTTCCGGTTTCTCCCTGGATTAAAACACCTGCATCGCTTGAAGCAGCCATTTTTATTTTTAAAACAAGATCCTCAACTGCCCGGCTTATTCCTATTATATTTCCTGTGCCGCTGTTCATTGCAAGCCGGCTCTGGGCTTCTGCAGCTCTTTGTCTTGCTTTTTTGAGTTCTCTTAAATCAGTTACTGTTTCAACCACGGCTGTAAGGCTGTTTTTTTCATCAAGTAAGGTTTTTGCTCTTTTGAGTACCGGGATTTCTTCGCCTGACTTTGATTTTATTATACATTCTCTGGAGAATTCATTCTGTGATTC
>JBFWJK010000216.1:0-4056 GCA_050253255.1 Desulfobacteraceae bacterium
GGACTTGATTATTTGTAATCAAGAGTTTTTTCAAGTAGTGTTTCACTGCATTCAAAAGCCCTTCTTGAAAGCCCTGCACCTCCTTCAAATCCGTCATATACAAAAACAGCTCCTGAACCGACCTGATGATGAAAAGGGATTGAAATTCCTCCAAGGTCATTTCGATCAGTCATTACAAGAAGGGGTAAAATTCCTATGGCGGCATGTTCCATAGCATGAATACCTCCCATAAAATGGAGCTGGCGGTCCTCTAAGCTTTTTCTGATCTTATTTGGAATTTCTATGCATATTCCCTCTGTTTCCATTACAAGAGGAGGAAAATCAAGTGGAAAAACCCCTAAAAGACGCTGTCCCTTTATAAGTTTTTTTTCATACCCTGTAACATTTTCAGTAACTTTGAGACGGCATAGAAAAATTCTTGTGCCCCAGAGTTTTTTCTGGTCAAGAATCTCTAAAATTTCCGTTTCCTTGTTTGAGCGGGCACGGGTAAAATAATGTACTTTTTGGCACACAGCAAAAGCTGTGTTTTTTAAAAAATCAAGTTCTTTGATAAGATAGTATTTTCCCTTGTGAATATAAACAGCTCCCGGATAGGCTTCATGAAAAGCACGGTTTTTGTCCATGCTTCCTATAAGCTCCCCTGTATTTTCATCAACTATATCAACGTTGTCTCCTCCGCCTCTTAAATCAACCTGACGATGGGGATATTTTCCAGGTGCAAATAAAAGCTCTCCGTCTTCTCCCCTTAGAAGTCCTCCAAAGTTTTCAAGGCTTTTAACAGCATCTGAAACCGGTTTTTCCATGATAAATGGTTCGTCCTGAGTAAAGGGAAGTTCTGCGGCCGCACATACAAGATGACGTTTCATAATTACAGGGTTTTCAGGATTTATTACTGCTGTTTCAGGTTCCATTTTAAAAAATTCATCAGGATGATTCATCATATACTGGTCAAGAGCATCTTCATGACCAATAAGAACCACTGCCGATTCACGGCCTGAACGCCCTACCCGGCCGGCTCTCTGCCATGTTGCCATAATTGTTCCGGGATACCCCACAAGAATGCAAAGATCGAGATTTCCAATATCAATTCCCATTTCAAGAGCACTTGTAGTAATAACCGCAAGAAGTTCACCATCTGAAAGCTTTGCCTCAATTTCACGTCTTTCTTCGGGAAGAAAACCTGCTCTGTAGGCTGAAATTTTTCTGCTGTACTCCCCTGCCCTTTGTGAAGCCCACATGGCAATCAGTTCTGTCATTTTACGAGACTGGGTATAAATAATAGTCCTGAAGTTTCTCGACAAGGCCGCATGAAGAAGAGCAATGGCTGCCTGAGCTGCACCTTCGGGGGTATTTAACATTAAAAAATGTTTTCCTGTTGATGGCGCACCGCTTGTTTTAACAGCAGTCACAGGAAGTCCTGTAAGCTCAGACGACAGCCTTCCCGGATTTGCAATGGTTGCAGAACAGAAAATAAATGTTGGATCTGCACCATACGCCCTGCATATTCTGACAAGCCGTCTGAATACCCAGGCCATGTTAGAACCTGTAATTCCCCGGCAGGTATGAACTTCATCTATAACAACAAAAGAAAGATTTTCTATAAATTTTGCCCAGCGAAAATGATAAGGAAGAATGGAAAGATGAAGCATTTCAGGGTTGGTTAAAATTATGTTTGGAGGATTGTTTCTTATTTTAGTCCTTTTATATGAGGTAGTGTCTCCGTCATAAACATCAGCATTGACCGGCACAGGTGTTTCCAGTGCATCAAAAAGAGTGTTCAGGGTTTTAAGCTGATCCTGGGCAAGAGCTTTTAAGGGAAACAGATAAAGAGCCCTTGACTCCGGATTTTTCAAAATTTTTTCAATTACTGGAAGGTTGTAAATAAAAGTCTTTCCGCTTGCCGTAGGTGTGGCTATAACCGTGTGCTGTCCTTTTCTTATAAGATCAATTGCCTCAACCTGATGGGAGTAAAGGGAAGAAATTCCAAGATTTTCAAGAAGCTTATTTATTTCCTTTGAAAAAGGAGATGAGGGGTTTGAATAATTTGCATCTTTTCCGGGAACTTCTCTGTGATCGACAACAAAAGGAGCAAGCACATCATAATTTTTCAAGGCTTCCAGGTATTGTCTTATTTCTCCCATGATATACTCCATTTCCCTTTAAAACATATCACCGGAAACTTCCGGTTATGAGATGGTCTTACACTATCTCAGGGAAGTGCACAAAATTTTTTTCCGGCAAAGGGATTGAAAAAGACCTGAAATAAAGGGACTAAAACAAAAAGGCTGTCTGTCTCTGAGTTTTTACTGCAGGGGGTTGATATGAGTCTTTTTCAGTAAAAAGGACCAGAATTTAATCAGACTGAAGAAGATCAAAAATTTCCGAAGAAAGAGCCCCCCAGTAAATATCATTTCTTTTTCTGGGTCTTTTCTTATCGATATCAAACACTTTTTTAATTCTGCCGGGTCTTTTGGACATGACAATAATTTTGTCGGAAAGATAAACTGCCTCATCAACACTGTGGGTGACAAAGAGAATGGTTTTTTTATTTTTTTCCCATATTTTCAAAAGCTCATGCTGCATCAAAGACCTTGTGTGGGCATCGAGCGCTCCAAATGGTTCGTCCATGAGAAGCACTTCCGGGTCTGTAGCCATAGCCCTTGCTATTGCCGCCCTCTGCTGCATACCGCCTGAAAGTTCATAGGGCATTGAGTATTTAAAATTTTCCAGCCCGACAAGATTTAAATAAAAAAGAGCTGTTTCAATCCTTTTTTTTTCAGGGATTTTTTTAAATTCAAGTCCAAGAGCGGTATTATCCAGAATATTTCTCCATGGGAGCAGAGAATATTCCTGAAAAACCATTCCGATTTTATCATGTGTTGATTCAAGCCTGGAACCCCTGAAGACAATTTCTCCGGAAGTTGCCTTTAAAAGTCCGGCAGATATTCTGAGAATTGTTGATTTTCCGCATCCTGAAGGCCCTAGAATTGAAATAAATTCTCCGTTTTTAATTCCATAGCTGAAACCTTCCAGAGCATTTACCTCATTGCTGTTTTCAGTTGTAAAAACCTTGGAAATATCTTTAAACTCTATCAAATATTCTTTTTCACTATCCATCTTAATTTTCTATTTTGTAAGTTTCTGCCATTTGAATTTTCTTTTTTCAAATCCCTGGAAAACAGAGTCAAGAACAGCACCTGTTGCACCGATGCTTATCATTCCTGCAATAACTATATCAGTCCGTGCAACTGAATATGCATGGGTTATTAAATAGCCGACACCTGAAAGACTTCCCGGAAGCATTTCAGCCGATACAAGGCACATCCATGAAATACCAAGCCCTATTCTCATTCCGTTTACAATTGATGGTGCTGCCGCAGGTATAAGGATTTTCATAAAGATATCCTTTCTTGATGCACCCAGAACATGAGCAGAATCGAGAAGTATGTTTCTTACTCCTCTTACACCATGGATCGTGCTGGTCAGAACCGGATAGAATCCTCCTATAAAAATAATAAAAATCATGGAAAACTTGAGATTGTTTAAATATACATACCATCTTCCCATTTCAAGACCTGCAATTGTTGCAAAACTGCTCACCCCGAACCACGCCATAACCAGCGGAACCCATGCAAGAGGGGGAACAGGCTTGAAAAGATTAAAAAAATTATTGAAAAACCGGTTTATGGTTCTGGAATATCCCATGAATATTCCCATGGGAACTGCTGTTAAAACAGCTAAAATATAACCTGAAAACACCCTTACAAAACTTACTGCAATATTTGATGCAAGAGATCCCATCCCGATAATTTCTTCAAACGGATTTATGATGATTTCCCATACTTCAAAAAAATCAGGAAGAATGACCCTGTTATTGATTTTTAAAGCAATAAGCTGCCAGCCTGCTATAAAAAAAAGCAGGGAGATGTTTTTCACTGTAAATTTTTTTAAATCATGTATCATATATTTAATTCTTGCCTGAGTTGAGCTTTTCATATTTATAAATTATGAAATTCTCAATGATTTAAGCTTATTATATTAAAAAAAAAGACACTG
>JBFWJK010000217.1:0-4037 GCA_050253255.1 Desulfobacteraceae bacterium
CGGTTTTTGACCGTATAAGAAGAAAGGTTGAAGATGTAAAAAAAGATCTTCCTGAAGGCTGTTCAGTAAAAATCAATGACGAAGCAGGAGATGTTTTCGGAATAATTGTAGGACTTACAGCCGAAGGCTATTCTTTTGCTGAAATGAATGATATCGCTGATGAAATAAGAGATGAGCTTATCAAGCTGCCTGACGCCGCAAAAGTTGAAATAGCGGGAAAACAGAATGAAAGAATCTATGTAGAATTTGATGATGCAAGACTTCTTGAGACAGGTCTCACCAAAGCAAAGCTGAGCGATCTGATTTCAAAGACAAACATAATAATTCCAGGCGGTGAAATTAAGGTTGGCGAACAAAGAATCATTCTTGAACCGACCGGAAACTTTGAAAGTCTTGAAGACCTTAAAAACATGATTGTTTCCTCAAGCGAAGGAAAAATCATAAGACTTTCAAATATTTCAAAAATAAGAAAAGGCTATGAGGAACCGCGCAAAAACCTTGTGAGAATAAACGGTACTCCCGGACTTGCCATAGGAGTGAACTTAAAAAAAGGCGGAAATATAATCAATCTCGGCATACAGATTGATGAAAAGCTTAATGAGCTTAGGCAGAAATATCCCTACGGAGTCGAGTTTGAAAGAGTTGCGTCCCAGGATTTTGTTGTTGAAAAATCAGTAAACGATTTTGTGGGAAACCTTCTTCAGTCAGTTGTGGTGGTTCTGGCGGTAATGCTTCTTTTTCTGGGCCTCAGAACAGGACTTATTGTTGCATCCCTGATTCCGTGTGCAATTGTTTCTACAATTTTTCTCATGTATCTTACAGACATCGGTCTTAACAAAGTTTCACTTGCTTCACTCATAATCGCCCTTGGAATGCTTGTTGACAACGGTATAGTAATGTCTGAGTCGGTTCTTGTTAAGATGGAGGAAGGAAAAAGTTCACTTAATGCCGCAATTGAATCTTCAAAAGAACTTATGATTCCTCTTCTTACATCATCCATAACAACTTCTGCAGCATTTATGGCTTTTTTTCTTGCAGATTCTGTAATGGGTGAAATCATGGGAAACATTTTTGTGGTTGTTACATACGCTCTTTTGAGCTCCTGGATTCTGACCCTTACAATAATTGCTATTTTCTGCGTATACGGTATAAAAAAATCTTCCGGTAAAAGCGAAAAACAAAGCTCTGTTTTTGAAAGAACTGCTTCTTTATACAGGAAATTTCTAATATTCTGCCTTAAAAATTCCTTTTTAACAGTTCCATCTATTCTTGTTCTTTTTTTTCTTTCCATTATGCTCGGTTCAAAGGTTCCTTTTGTCTTCATGGAAAAAAGCGACAGGGCACTTGTCACAGTAAATATTGAACTGCCAATTGGAACTGCAATTGAAAGAACTGCATCAGTTGTTGAAAAAGTTGAAGAATTTGTACAGAAAAACCTTTCCGCTAAACCCGGGAAGGAAGGAATTGTAAACTACTCGTCATACATAGGCGAAGGTGCTCCCAAATACGATCTCGGGTACAAACCGCCTGAATCAAATCCAAACTCTGCGCATATTCTTTTAAATACAACATCTGACAATATAAATGATTATGTGATTGAAAAGGTTGATTCTTTTATTTTCAATAATTTCCCCGATGCAACCTACACTGTTTCAAGACTTCTCAGCGGAGGAGGCTCTGCAAATCCTGTTGAAATAAGACTTTCAGGAAAAAATATTGACAGCCTCTATTTGACTGCGGAAGAAATCAAGGAAAAACTGCGGACAATACCAGGAACAAAAAATGTTGACGACAACTGGGGAATGAAAACCAAAAAGCTTGTAATAGATATAAATACAGCCTCGGCACAGATGGCCGGAATAACAAACCAGGACATTGCGGTTTCTCTTCAGACAATACTTTCAGGGGTTTCAACAGGCGCTTTCAGACAAGGCGACAAATCCATTCCCATAATAATGAAAAATGAAAAAGCAGAATCCCTGAAACTGGATGACCTTAAAACCATAAATATCTATGCTCAGCAGACAGGAAAGGGAGTTCCCCTGTCACAGGTTTCGGATATAAGGGTTGAATGGCAGCCCACCAAAATACTTCGAAGAGATCTTACAAAAACAGTGACTGTAACATCAGATGTAAAATCAGGCTTTACAGCGTCTGAAATTACAAATGCGGTTACACCCTGGCTGAATGAAAACAAAAGCCTGAAACAAAACAAAATCACCTTTGAACTGGGAGGAGATGCTGAGGGAAGTGCAGATGCAATGGGTGCAGTTGCAAGAAAGCTTCCGATATCATTTTTTGTAATAGTCATAGTTTTAATCGCCCAGTTCAACTCCTTAAGAAAACCTCTTATAATAATTTTAACAATACCTCTTGGACTGATCGGAGTAATTGCAGGTCTTTTCATAACAGGTTCTTATTTTGGATTCATGGGATTTCTGGGAGTGATCTCTCTTGCTGGAATTGTAATTAACAATGCCATTGTTCTGATTGACAGGATCAAAATCGAGGAAACCGAAAACAGCAAAGATACTTTTCATGCTATTATAGATGCGGGAATTCAAAGACTCAGGCCGATTCTTCTGACAACAGCCACAACAGCTCTTGGACTTATTCCTCTCTGGCTTGGAGGCGGTGTCATGTGGGAACCAATGGCAATATCAATAATTTTCGGTCTTTTATTCGCAACTGTTCTTACCCTTGTTTTTGTTCCTGTGCTTTACAAAATATTTTTCAGGGTAAGTTATGAAAACTATTAAAAAGAACATATAAACTCAACAGGGACAGGCAGATTACCAGCCTGTCCCCTCCCTTTTCAAACCTCAATGTAAAAAACTTTTAAAAATTTAAAGAGTATTTTCAATACAATATAAAGTTTTATTTTTTCCCGCCGAAAATATTATTATAAATTTATATCAACAGGGAGAAAATCCATGGAGCTGAAATTTAACCCAACAAGCACGTCTTTGCAAAATCAGTCCCGTGGGGATCAGAGTCTTATAAAAACCGAGTCTTTAAACGCGGGAAGAATTGCAAAATCTGAAACCAGGGATACAGAACTTAAACTTACAACCAAAGAAGGAGATATTGTCACATTAAAATCTTCATCTGACTTTGATGCTGAAATGACAACTTATTCAGCATTTAAAAAAACAAATGATTCAATGACTTCCATGAACGGTTTTTCAGCAAGTCTCAACTACAGCAGTTCCTATGAAATTTCACTTGAAGGAGACTTCAGCAAGGAAGAATTAAGGGATATAAACAAGGCCATAAAAAAACTTGAAAAAGCAATGAAGCATCTTTCAAACGGAAATCTTGATAAAGCTGTTGACAAGGCTGTATCAATTGCAGGACTTGATACTGTTGGAGGTTTTGAAGCAAACCTTTCATATTCAGCCACAAAACAATATAATTATATTGAAAAATCGACTTTCCAGAGAACAGACACCCAGGAACTTCCACAACCGGAGACAGATATTTCAGATATGGGCAAGTCCCTTCTTGAAAAGCTTACAGACGAAGCTGCAGACACTGCAAAAAACACTGAAATTCCAAAGGATAAAGTTTTATCAGCCATTGACAGGCTTTTTGAAGACATGAAGGCCCGGATGGAAGAACGAAACAGGGAAAGCAACAATCCATGGAATAATTTTATCGACGGTCTTGGCAGACGTTTTCAAAAAAGACTTTTCTCCTGATTTTAAAAAAGTTCAAGGCCGGCAAATGCCGGCCCTGTTATAAAAAAGGCGGGTTAACACGGACTTCCATTATTATGGCAAACAAAAAAACCTGCAGACTTAATATTAATCAAATCTGTATTCAATTCCGGCGCCTAAAATCCAGAGTTCTTTTTCATACTTTATTCCTCTGGAATCTGTCTTTTCATCATAGAAAAGCCTGCTTGCACCAAAGTTAAGATTCATATTCTTCATTGGAGAAATCATAAAACCGCCCCCAAAAAGATGATAAGGGTTTTATCCTATGGCAGTTGAGTAATCGTCAACATCAAGCCCTGCATCAACGTATGAATAACC
>JBFWJK010000218.1:0-4008 GCA_050253255.1 Desulfobacteraceae bacterium
AGTGATATTATGAGGCGTAAGCTTTTTGTGAAAAATGAAAATGGAAATCTTAAAATAATAGGCGATGTTTATTTTGAAGGATCAAAAAATATTGTAACAGCTGCAGGTGAATTAAAAGACAAGGTTTTATATGCACAGGATGTTGAGAATCTTATTGATATGTGGGCAAGAGCATGGTCTGATAAAGACATAAATGCTTATGGAAGCTTTTATTCGTCTGATTTTTATTCGGACGGTATGAATAAAAGAGGGTGGCTCAGATATAAAAACCGCCTTAATAAAAAGTACGATTATATAAAAATAGATATTGAAGATCCCAAAATTGAAAAAAAGGGCAGGCATGTTAAAGCTGTTTTTTTTCAAAATTATGAGTCAAGCGGATTCAGTACCAGAGGAATTAAAACCCTGGTTCTGAAAAAAGAAGAGGGGCAATGGAGAATTTTCAAAGAGATCTGGAAAGAAACAGGGTGAAAAAAGAGCCGGGAGACAATATAAAAAAAAAATGGTCTGTGCTTTTTATCAGCAGTACCGGTAAAGTATTCAATCTCACTTATATAAGGGCGGCTGCATTTGTCGGGTTGTTTTTTATTTTATCCCTTGCAGCGGCTCTGCTGATCGCTTTGAGCGCTGTGACTTTTGTTAAAAAGGATAATCTCAGCCTGATAAAAAAATTAGAGCAGTCAGAGTCAAGACTTGCTGAACTTAAAAACGAAAATGAGCAGCTAAGGATCAAGCTTGCTTTTTTGAAACCTGCCGATTCAGTTGTAAAAGCAGAAACGATTCCTGAAAAAAAAGATTCAGATACAAAAGAAAATGGTGATGAAAAAAAAGACAGGCCCAAAAAAATTGAAGATTTTTCGAAAATTCCTCTTGAAGCCAGAAACTTTAGGATTGAAAGTTTAAAAGATCAGGTAAGGGCAAATTTTGACATAGTTAATATTTCAAAATCAGATTTAACAATTTCGGGATATGTTTTTGTATTGCTGAAAAACGATGATATTTCGGAAAATCACTGGATGATTTCCCCATATTCAAAGATTACAGGAGGTAAGCCGCTCAGCCCTAAAAACGGGCAGTATTTTTCAATTCAGAGGTTTAAGCCTGTTACAATAAAGTTTCCGGGGATATCAGGTGCAGGCGTGCTTGACCGTGCTGCTGTCTTTGTCTATGCCGAGGATGGCGAACTTGTTATGAAAAAAGGTTTCAGTTTAAATGAAAATTAGATTTTTATTGTGCTGTTTTTTAATTGTTTCAACTGCAGTATATGCTTCAGGGTTTGACAAGTCATCAAAGAAAAACAGCAGAAAAGAACACATAGTTTATTTTGAAAACACAGACTATGAGCTTCACGTCTATAAAATATATGGTGAAAAAAAGGGAAATACCCTCATGATTATCGGAGGGATTCAGGGAGATGAGCCGGGCGGTTTCCTCACCGCTGACTCCTATGCAGATATTGCTCTGGAAAAAGGATCCCTTATCGTTGTCCCAAGGGCTAACCTGCCTTCCATTCTTGTTCAGAAAAGAAGTATAAATGTTGATATGAACAGGAAGTTTGCAGATGAGGATGCAAAGGTTTACGAAGGAAAAATTGTTAAGATTTTAAAGGAGCTTATATCAAAAAGTGACTGCCTTCTCAATCTTCATGAAGGGTCAGGTTTTTTTTATCCTGAATGGGTTGACGATATGAAAAACCCCATGAGGTACGGGCAGTCCATCATAGCTGATTTTGAAAGCGTGAGTCTTGAAAACGGAGAAAAAATAAGCCTTCTTCAGATGGCTGAAAGGGTGGTTCTGAAAATAAATGAAAGAATTGAGGATAAATCGCTTCATTTCAGATTCAATAATCACAGAACTTCTGAAAAGGATTCAAGGCACAAGGAGCAGAGAAAATCGGCAACCTATTTTGCCGTGACAAAATGCAGTATTCCGGCCTTTGGGATTGAGGCCAGCAAATCTCTTCCGCTCCTTCAGAAGGTTAAGCATCATCAGTATGCCATTAATGCTTTTTTTGAGGAGTTCGGTATTGTTCCTGAACTTCCTCCTCTTATTTTAGAAAAGCCGGAACTTAAATACATGGTTGTTTCCATAAATAACCAGACTCCTATTGTGCTTGGAAAGGGAGAAACTGTTTATTTAGAAAAAGGGTCAGTGTTAAAGATAGCCCACGTTGAAGCAAACTATTCCAGAGGGATTACTGTGGATGTTCTCGACTGCGGCGGGAAAAACGATATAAGAAATGAAATAGTCATTGAAAAAGATACAAGAATTTCAGCTAAAAAAGATTATGAACCATGCGGTTCAGTTTATGTAAAAGTAACCGATAAAGGTGAAAATGAGATAGTTACAGTGGCCGGAAAAAAGGAAAAGGAAAAATATTTTTATTTTAAAATCAGAATAAACGGCCACAGGGTTGTTTCAATAAAGGATAAAGGTGTCCTTAAAATAGCCAGAGGTGATTTTATTGAAATTATTGATGTGGATTCAGGGATGTATGATCCTGGTTCTCTTGAAGTCAATATTAAGGGGTATGTCAATGATGCTCTCAATAATACCGGAGAGGACAGAGGGTATATAGTTGATACTTCCAAAGATTTCTGGAAAAAATATTCAATTGACGGGAAGGGAACAAAATATCCTGTAACTGCATCGAAAGATAATTATATTGCAGCTGAAATGACAATAGAGATTGAAGATATAACTGAAAGAATTCTCATGCTTGAATCAGAAAAAGGCGTTTTGATCGGCATTAAAAATAATGGAGAAATTTACATCGATGAGAAAGACAGGTATTTTTTAAATTCTGTTGCAGGAATTATGGGTTCAGATATTGAGAAAGGCTTTTTCTATCTTGAAGCGGACGGAAAAAGAATTTCCGATTTTAATTCAAAACCTGAAATATTCAAATTGTTTGATTCAGGAAGCAGGAGTCTTGATTTAGGGCTTTATGCAGAGCCTGAAGGAAGAAAAGAAAAAATCTGTGATTTTAAAATAAGAATAAAGGAGAATTAGGTGGCTGTTAAAACAAAAAATCTTTCAATCATAGATAATGATTTAAGGGTCGAAGGTGAGCTTTCCTCAGAGGGAAAACTTGTGATCAAGGGTATAGTAAAGGGAACCATCACAGGCGAATCTCTTATAATAGCTGAAGAGGGGCAGGTGTATTCAGATATGGAAGTAAATGATGTCACCATAGGCGGGGTTTATGAAGGAAATGTCAAGGCCAAGGGAAAAGTTGTTATTCTTTCTTCCGGAAAGTGCACCGGAACAGTAACCTGCAATGACCTTATAGTTGAAAGCGGCGGAATTATAAACGCAGAAATTATCTGCACAAGAGATGACGGTCATTTCGCCGGGAAAGAAACTTTGGAAAAAGAGTCATCAGGTAAAAAAAAATGGCTTAAAAAAAAAGATAACGGAGCCTCAGAAAAAGAATTAAAAGAAGAAAAGGTTTTATAGGCAAAAGCTCAAAATTTTGTCTGCAAAAATTTTTTTTTCAAAGTTTCTGAAATTTTCAAAGGTTATGTCGTTAAATAAAAGATTGTGTTCTTCTTTGATTTTCTCAAAAATGGTTCTGTAATCAGGAAGTATTTTTTTGTTCCATTCAAGTCCAAGAGCTGTGGCAGCGTCTTTTATGTCGTTTTCGCTCCCTTCAAGTTCCAGAAAATCACCGAAAGGAAGTCTGTCAACGCAGATTTCCAGGTTTTCTTTTGAAAAGATTTGCCTTTTTTTTTCGTAAATCTGTCTTTTAACGCATCCTGAATTAATAAGAATATAATGTAAGTCCTCAAAAGAACTTGCAATAATTTCTGTTTCTTCGAGCTTTTTAAATTCTGAAGAATGCAGCTGAAGCGGTTGTTTGAAAGTGAGAATAGTTTTTCCAAGGTAGGATCTGAGTCTGAGTAATTTATTTTTTTTTCTGAAACAATAGTTTTCAGTATCATATAAAATATTTTTTTCAAGGCCGTTTTCACCTGATTTTTCACAGTACTGGGTTACTTTTTTTAT
>JBFWJK010000219.1:0-4003 GCA_050253255.1 Desulfobacteraceae bacterium
TTCTCGGTGCAGCAGGCGCATTAGAGGCAGCAGCTTGTGTTTTAAGTCTGGAAAATCAGATCGTTTTTCCGACAATCAATCTCAAAAATCCTGATCCCTGCTGTGACCTTGATTATGTTCCGGGCAAAAGCCGGAGTTCAAAGCTTGATTATGTCATGTCCAATTCCTTTGGATTCGGAGGAGTGAATACTTGTCTTATTTTTAAAAAATACAGTTAAAAGTCTGGAGATAAACATGAAAGAAACAATTATCATAGGCTGTGACCATGCCGCATACGAATTAAAGGACAAAATAGTCGATTTCCTCGAAAAAAAAGGAATCGCCGTAAAAGATATAGGTACCTTTTCACAGGATTCGGTCAATTATCCTGACTATGCAAATCAGGTTGCTTCAGCAGTCGAGAAAAAAGAATGTGACCGCGGAATTCTTCTTTGCGGAACCGGACTTGGAATGTCAATGGCTGCAAACAGGCATAAAGGGATAAGAGCAGCTCTTTGCAACGATATTTTTTCTGCAAAAATGAGCAGGCTTCATAATAATTCCAATGTTCTTGTTCTTGGAGGAAGAGTTGTGGGTGATATCCTTGCTCTTGAAATTGTTCAGACCTGGCTTGAGACTCAGTTTGAAGGCGGAAGGCATCAAATGCGTCTTGATTTGTTCTGATTTTGTAGTAAGTGATTAAAATAAACTGTTTTTTAAACTCAAACTGACGATTTAATGAAACAACATAAAGATTTCTAAATATAAGGAGGCCCCGTTGAACCCTGAATTAATCGGAAAAACAGACCCTGAAATTCTTGAAGCCATAAACAGTGAAACCAGAAGGCAAATCGAAAACCTTGAGCTTATTGCGTCGGAAAATATTGTGAGCAATGCCGTAATGGAAGCCCAGGGGTGCATAATGACAAACAAATATGCAGAAGGATATCCTTCAAAAAGATATTACGGAGGATGCGAGTTTGTTGATGTTGCAGAAGAGCTTGCAATAAAAAGAGCAAAAGAGCTTTTCAATGCACAATATGCAAATGTTCAGCCCCATTCCGGTTCCCAGGCAAACATGGGAGCTTTTTTTGCTTTTCTTGAGCCCGGGGATAAAGTGCTTGGAATGGATCTTTCACATGGTGGTCATCTTACCCACGGAAGCGGAGTAAACTTTTCAGGACGCCTTTTCAGTTTTTCACACTACGGGGTATCAAGAGAAACAGGTGCAATCGACTATGATGAGCTTGAAAAGACAGCAAAGGAAGTCAGGCCCAAAATGATAGTTGCAGGAGCAAGTGCATACCCAAGAATTTTAGATTTTGAAAGATTTGCAAAAATAGCAAAATCTGTTGATGCATATCTTCTTGTGGATATGGCGCACATTGCAGGTCTTGTGGCGGCCGGTCTTCACCCTTCACCTGTTCCCCACGCAAATGTTACAACTTCAACCACACATAAAACTCTTAGAGGCCCAAGAGGCGGACTTATTCTTTCTGGTGAAGATCTTACAGGTGTTGTGAACAAGCAGATTTTTCCGGGAATCCAGGGCGGTCCTTTGATGCATGTAATTGCTGCAAAAGCAGTTGCTTTCAAAGAAGCTTTAAGTCCTGCATTTAAAAAATATCAGGAGCAGATTTTAAAAAACGCAAAGGTTCTGGCAGATACTCTGACCCGGAAAGGTCTTGATCTTGTTTCAGGCGGAACAGATAATCATCTTATTCTCATTGATCTTACAAATAAGAATGTAACTGGAAAAGATGCTGAAGCAGCTCTTGGAAGGGCAAATATCACAGTCAATAAAAATACAGTCCCTTTTGAAACAAAAAGTCCGTTTGTTACAAGCGGAATAAGAATAGGGACTCCTGCTCTTACCACAAGAGGAATGAAAGAAAAGGAAATGGAAATAATAGGTCAGTGGATATCTGATATTATAGACAATATTGAAAATGAAAAATATATTTCTGAAATTGGTGCAAAGGTAAAAGAGCTTGCATCAGGATTTCCTCTTTTCATGGAATAAAAGACGGAGAGCAAAATATGGACGAAAGACCTTCATGGGATGAATATTTCATAGGTATTACAGAGCTTGTTTCAAAAAGATCGACATGTCTGAGAAGGAAAGTAGGTTCAGTTATAGTAAAAAACAGGCATATACTTGCCACAGGCTATAACGGTGCACCTTCAGGGATAAGGCACTGCAGTGAAACAGGATGTCTTCGGGCACAACTCAATGTGCCCTCAGGTGAAAGACATGAGCTGTGCCGGGGAACCCATGCTGAACAGAATGCAATAGTTCAGGCGGCAAAGCACGGTATTTCAATTGACGGTGCAGATATTTATGTAAATACAAAACCATGCTCCATCTGCTCTAAAATGATAATAAATGCAGGAATAAAAAGGGTCTGTTATCTTGGTGATTATTCAGACAAAATGTCTGAAGAAATGCTTGCTGAGGCAGGTGTTGAAACAGTCAGGTTCGAGCCTCCGGGAGAAAATAAATGAAGTGTCCGTTCTGCGGAGAAACCGAAGATAAGGTTATAGATTCAAGGCTTTCAAAGGACAGCTGTTCCATCAGGAGAAGGCGTGAATGTCTTTCCTGTCTTGGCCGCTTTACAACCTATGAAAAAATTGAAGAAGTTCCCCTGATGATTGTTAAAAAAGACGGAAGAAGGGAAGAGTTTCTCCGTGAAAAATTAAGGTCCGGAATTTTGAAGGCCTGTGAAAAAAGAAGTGTAAGCATAGATACAATTGAAGCATTTATAGATGATCTTGAACGTGAGCTCAAGGAAAGTGAATCAAGGGAGTTTCCAACAGGCCTTTTAGGCGAGAAGGTTATGGAAAAGCTCCATGAGGTTGATGAAGTTGCCTATGTGAGATTTGCTTCGGTTTACAGAGAATTTAAGGATGTAAACGATTTTGTAAATGAACTTCGGCAGTTTCTGATGCCTAAAAAATCTGAATAATGCGGTAGCAAAATGTTTGATAAAAAAGATATGGAATATATGAATCTTGCCCTTGAGCTTGCCTCAGGGGGGAGAGGCTTTACAAAGACCAATCCCATGGTCGGGGCTGTTTGCGTCAAAAACGGCCGGATAATCGGAAAGGGCTGGCACAGGGAATACGGGAAAGCCCATGCAGAGGTAAATGCTCTTGATGAAGCAGGAGAAGATGCAAAAGGTTCAACTCTTTATGTGACTTTAGAACCTTGCAGTCATTATGGAAAAACTCCTCCATGCACTGAAAGGATTTTGAGAAGCGGTGTAAAAAAAGTTGTAACTGCAATGGAAGATCCAAACCCAAAAGTGAGCGGTTCGGGGAATGAGTTTTTAAGAAAGAATAATGTTGAGGTTTTAAACGGGCTTCTTGAAGAAAAGGCAAAATCCCTTAATCTTCCTTTTATAAAGTTCATAACCGAAAAAATTCCCTTTACAGTTTTAAAACTTGCCATGACTTTAGATGGAAGAATTGCCACTAAAACCGGTGATTCAAAATGGATAACCAACGAGAAATCGAGAAAATGGTCCCATTGTTTAAGACATCAGTGCGACGGAGTTCTTGTCGGAAGAAAAACAGTTGAGGCAGACAATCCTTCTTTAAATACAAGGCTTGAAGGAATAAAATGTTCAGATCCTTTAAAAATTGTAACCGACTCATACTTAAAACTTGACCCTGAATCAGGGTTGAAGATTTTTTCAGAGGAAATGAAAAAAAATACTCTTTTTGTCTGCGTTGAGGACTGTGACCCTTCAAGAATTGAAAAGTTCTTTGATCTTGGGATAGAAGTGATAAAAGTAAAAAAAGATGAAAACTCAAGGGTTTGTCTTTCAAGTCTTCTTAAGGAGCTTGGGAAAAGAAAAATTTCAAGCCTTATGATTGAAGGCGGTTCAATGATTGCAGGTTCATTTTTAAATAAAGGGCTTATTGATCAGATCGCTTTTTTTTACGGTTCAAAAATTGTGGCATGCTCAAAAGCATTTGAGGGGATTTCAGGAAACGGGCCGGAAAAAATGGCAGATGCTGT
>JBFWJK010000220.1:0-3936 GCA_050253255.1 Desulfobacteraceae bacterium
TTTTCGCAGGCTTTTGCAAGCATGTGGCATTCTTCAAGTTCTGCTGCGCCAGCTCTTCTTCCTGTAAGCTTCATTTCATTGAATTTATAATATGGAAAAGCTTTTTTTACAAAAGCAATCATTCCGGGAAGAAATGGGATTCCAAGGTCAACTTCAGGAAAGCAGAAATAGCCCCTGTCTTTTCTCATCATTCTAAAATCGCATGCACAGGACAAAATTGCTCCGTTTCCAAAAGCATGCCCGTTTATTGCAGCAATTACAGGAACAGGAAGTAAAAGAAGTTTTTTGAAAACATCATTCATTTTAAACATAAAATCTTTCATTGCCTGATAATCCTCAGCAGCAAGTTTTCCTGAAAGCCATTCAAGATCAATTCCAAGGCTCCATGCTTTTTGATCTGCTGAAGTTAAAACAACAGATTTTATGTCCTTGTCTTCCATTGCCTCATCAAGAGCCTTGAGCATTTCAGTTGCAAAAACATCGTTGTGTCTGTTTTCGCCGTTTGTCATTGTGACAATGGCAACACTTTCGTCCTTTTCCCATTTTACTGCTGTCATGTTTTTTATCTCCTTGTCAGTTATTGGATTTTATATGATCGTCAAACAGGTTTAACTCCCATTTTCCTTTCATTCTGTCTTTTACTGCTTCTGTTTCAGAACCTTTTTTGGAATTTAAAAAGATTTTTTTAAGCTCTTTTTTCCAGATTTTGTCCATAATGGCCATTTCCCTGTAAATACAGCCTTTTTCAACATATTTTTCAAGGATTTTCCATCCTTTTTCATAATCGAATTTTTCCCATTTCTGGCCGCTTAAGAAAATATATTTAAGGTTTCTGATGCCTAATATGGCCTCAGTCCCTTTATCAAAATCAAATTCCAGCCAGTGTGAACCTGCATAAAAAAGAAATTCAGGATTTTTTAATTCAATTAAGGCATCAAGTCCTTTTTTAAAATTAAATCTTTTCCAGTTGCAGCCCGCATAATATATAAGTCTTGAATCTCTGGTTTTAATTAAAAAATCAAGAGCCTTTTCATGGTTGTGTTCCCTCCAGGTTCTTCCGCTTTTATAGACTCTTTGAGGGTCGTTTAAATCAATTAATGCGTCAAGTCCTCTTTCATGGTTGAATCTTTTCCAGTATATTCCTGACCTGTAAATAAGCTCGTTTTCTTTTTTGCTTATTAAAAGGGAAAGTCCGCCGATATGATCGAAATCAGATTCTGTTTTCCCTTTTTCATAAATTTTTTCTGCAAGAATATCCATATCTAATCGTTTTCAATAAAAAAGGTTTTTCCAAAAGGCGGTACAAACTTTTTGTTTCCGTCTTTCCCAATAAGCCAGAGGGTATTTTTATAAGGGTTTAATTTCCCTATATCGTGAATGAATCCGTCTGTAATTACAATTATGGTTTCATTTCTTTTTTTTAAATATTCATTAAAAAGAGGGGAGAAAAAGGTTGTGCCTCCTGATCCTGATTTGATTTTTCTCCAGTCTCCTGATTTATAGAAGAATTTTTTAGTAAGATTAGTCTCTTTTTTAAAAATTCCGTTTTCCTCCCTTGGAATAAAAAGAGTTTCATCCATTAATACAAGTTCTGTTTTATATGTTTTTATTAAATTTTCAATAACTCCGAATGCTCTTTCAAGTTCCCCTGGATTTGAAGTAACAGAAGCTGAAACATCAACTGCTGCAATGATTCTTTCCTTGTCTTTCATTATTTTTCCGGGGGCATAAATTCCATTTGCAAAATATCTGCGGTTGAATTTTTTGTATGTATATTCTGTTTTATCTGAATGGGCAGTTGAATCAACAATACTTTTAATCTTTTTTTCCCATGAGGAAATGTCTGTTTTTTGGGGAGAGCTCATGATTTTTGTCATAAGCGAAAAAAATCTGTCCTGATTTGCGCCTGGATCATTAGATGCAATTGCAGTTATTTTTTTTGCATTTGTATTAAGCCTGTTTGAAACTGATGTTTCCTTAAATACATGAGAACCTGTTTTTAAAGGTTTTCCCTTTGAATCTGTAAAAATAAAACCCTGGGGATCATTTTCTTTTTTTGAGTTTTTATTTTCAAATAAAGGGTCGCCTTGTTTGTTTTTGTCTTTTTTATTTTTTGAGGTGTCAGGCATGAGGTTTTTAAACATTTTATCAACTTCATCTATAAATTCGGATAGTTTTGTTTTACCCCCCTCTAAAAGCCATTTATATACATCTTCCCATTTAGGGTCTTTTATTCCGGTTTCCCTGTAAAAATATTGAGGGATCAGCGGAAGGTCTTCAGGAAGCTCCAGAATAGCTTCCCTCTGATCTTTGCCTGAAAAAAAAGTTCTGATATTTTCCTTTATAAAACTGTTTACAACCATGTCCTGAGCAAGATTCTGGAGATAGGGATTTTTCATTGAAAAAGATCTGTGGTCGTGACGGAAAATCACATGAAGCATTTCATGAACAAGAAGAGCTGTCATGTTTTTTACATCGAGGCTTTCAAGAAATTTTTCATTATAATACAGGGCCGGCCTCATTTCCGACTCATGCATTGCAATTGTCGGAATTTCATCTGATTTGATGAAAGTGCACAGCTGATAAAAATAGGAAGTAAACCTGCTTTTCTTCCATAAAATTTTTAAACTTGATTCAAGTTTTTCATGCATTGGTTATTCACCGTCAAAAATATCTGCAAATTTATCTTTAATCGACTCTTTTTCTTCATCTGACTCAGAAAATTCAAGAGCTTCCGGTATTTTTGTAAGAAGTCCGCACTCTCTTAAAAGTATCTGAAAAAATGCAACTCTTGAGTCAGCTCTTGAAAGTGCTATAAAGCTTAAGACATTATACAGCTTTTTTAATGAATCATTATCAAGAGAGCCCATTGAAGCCGCCGCATCAGACTTTAGGTCTGTGATTGCACCGCTTATTGCCCATAAAATATCTTCAGATGAGATTTTATTTTGTTTAAAGCTTTCCTTTTTTTCTGAATTTCCAGAAAGAATGTCTTGTGTGGAAATCTGTCTCGGGCTTAAAATTTCTTTTACAAAATCATCCGAAGCAGTCTGTCCTGCAAGAGATGAAATTATTTTTTCAATTAATATTCCTTTTTCACTTTTAAGTGCGTTTTCAAGGTCTTTTTTTGTTTCAAGCCCACATGCAAAGGTAAGAGCATTTGAAACCTGATGCCATCCCCTTGGGTTGGGGGTTATTTCTGTTTCACTCCAGAGCCTTTCCGGGAAAAGAGTTATGTATTCAATTATTGCAGGATGAATTTCATTTTCAACTGCCCATGAAAGCCAGTTTGCGGCACTTGGTTTAAGGTGAAATATGGCAAGTCTTCCGTCAAGGGCAGCATCGTCAAAGTCGGTTATGGTTGTCATGTCGCCTTCGCCAAGGTTCCCTGCAAGTATTATTGTTGTTTTTTCAGGAAGAAGATGTTCTCCGCACCTTGATTCAGTAATAATCTGAAAAAGTGTCTGGATTACTGTTGGATGTGCCCTGTTTGCCTCGTCAAGAAACCAGACTATTCCGTTGTAACCTGTCGGGACAGTTTCAGGCGGAATAAATTTCGGCCTGAAGTAAATCATTTTTTTGTCGCTGTGATCAGGTACAGGATACCCCCCCAGGTCGATATTTTCTTTGAAGGCAAGTCTTGTATCAATAAAGAAAAAATTTTTTTTCTCAGCTGTCTGTTTTACAATTGAAGATTTTCCAATTCCCGGATGGCCTACAATCTTGATTGCATAATTAAGTTTCTTTTTTGCATCAAGGTGTGATTCTATTATATGTTCAAGCTCTTTTGCTGTTGTTTCAACCGGTGTTTTATGCATTTTGACTCCTGTTTATTAAAACTTTGTATACAAACAATTTGTAATTAATATAAATACAAATTTTTTATATTTCAAACTAAAATTTTTAAAAGCGGGAAAGTCATGACTGCTGTGAGAA
>JBFWJK010000221.1:0-3919 GCA_050253255.1 Desulfobacteraceae bacterium
ATCCTTCAAAGTTCCCCTTCCCTCATCAACAGGAATAACTTCAGCACCTAAAAGATTCATTCTCTGAACATTTGGAGCCTGCCTTCTTATATCTTCTATTCCCATGAAAACCTTGCACTCAAGCCCGAGAAGTGCTGCTGCGGTTGCAGTTGCAACTCCGTGCTGCCCTGCTCCGGTTTCTGCTATAACTTTTTGTTTTCCCATTTTTTTTGCAAGAAGAGCCTGACCTATTGTGTTGTTTATCTTGTGAGCTCCTGTATGTAAAAGGTCTTCCCTTTTAAGATAAATTTTTGCTCCATTTGCATATTCACTTAATCTTTTTGCATAAAAAAGAGGGGTCGGTCTTCCTGCATAATCTGAAAGAAGGTGGTATAGTTCTTCCTGAAATTCCTTAGTTGGAACAATTTTATTAAAACCTTTTTCAAGTTCTTCAATTGCATAAAAAAGGGTTTCTCCAACAAAACGTCCCCCATAATTTCCAAAATATCCGTTTTTATCCGGTAGAGATGTCATGAAAAAATTCTCCCGTAATTATTTTTAATTTGTATTTTATTTTTTAAGTCAGCTATCTGCTTAATTTTTTGATGATCTTTTATCCCAGGTGAAACCTCAACTCCCGAACTCATATCAAAAGCAGTGCATCCGCTTGAATTTACAGCTTTTTCAAAGTTTAAGGGATTTATTCCTCCGGCTGAAATAATTTTATATTTTTTTGAAAGTTCAGATAATTTCGAATAATCCCAGCCAATACCATTACCGCCTGGAAGAATATTTTTTTCTGCCTCAATTATAAATGCATGAACAAATTCTTTGTATTCATCAATTTTTTGAATGTTTGGCTCATCATTTATATAAAGACATTTTACTATTTTTGCCCTTGTACTTTTATTTAACTTTTTTACATATTCAACAGATTCTTTTCCGTGGAGCTGAATAATATCAAGGTTTCCGATTTCTACAGCTTCAAGAGCATAATCAATTGGAGAATCAACAAAAACTCCTGCAAAAGAAATATTTTCAAGTTTTTTGGTAATTTCTCCTGTAAGTTTTGGAGTAATAAATCTTTTACTTTTTTCAAAGTAAACAAAACCAAGGCAGTCAATTAAGTTTTCTGCACAAAAAATGGCATCTTCAATATTTGTTATTCCGCATATTTTAACTTCAGGATTAGTCATCATTTTTGCACCCAGATAATTTAAAATCTGACAATTTATAATCCGATAAATTACACACAGATAAAATTTCCTTTATTTTTTGAGAGGAATTTTCAGATTTTGAAAGGTATTCGCCTATTAAAAAATTTTTTATTCCGCGATCAAAAAGATATTTTGCATCATCTGCCGAGTTTATTCCGCTTAAGGAAATTATATGATTTGAAGAATTAATTTTTTCAGCCATGAAAAGCACATTATCAAGAGAAGTATTAAAATTTTCCAGATTTCTGTTGTTAATACCTATAAAAGTGTTTTTAAGGCTTTTTATTTTTTCAAGGTCATCATCAGAATAAATTTCAACAAGGGGAACAATTTTTAATGACAAAGCTTTTTCATAAAGATTTATAAGCTCTTTTTCCTCAAGGATTCTTGCAATAAGTAAAATGCAGTCTGCATTGAAATATGCCGATTCATAAACCTGATACTCATCAATTATAAAATCCTTTCTAAGCAAAGGAATGGAAACACTTTTTTTAACCTTTAAAAAATCATCCATACTTCCTTTAAAAAAAGTCTGTTCAGTTAATACCGAAACAGCTGAAGCACAGCCTGACTCATATTCCTTTGATTTTTTTTCAGGATCTAAATTAAGACAAATATCCCCCTTTGAGGGAGACGCTCTTTTAATTTCAGCAATAATCTGAATTTGCGAGCTTTCTTTGTTCAGAAAAAAATCTCTTCCCATTTTAATTTCAGGTAAAAAAAGATTAAGAGGTTTTTCCTTTTTGAGCTTTTCTATTTCTATTTTTTTATGCTCAACTATTTTTTCTAAAATAGACATTTTATTATCCGTTTTCATTTGTAAAATCTCTTAAGGCTTCAAGCTTTTGATATGCTTTTCCTGAATTTATGGAATCCCTTGAAAGTTCAAGACCTTCTTCAATTGAATCACAAATACCTGCTGCAACAAGAGCTGCCGCTGAATTTAAAAGAACAATATTTTCTTTTGGACCGCTCTCTTTACCAAGCAAAATATTTTTTGTAATTTCAGCATTTTCCTGTGGAGTTCCGCCCATGATTGATTCTTTTTTTGCCAGTTCCTTAAAATATTTTTCAGGATTCAAGTCATAGGTTTTAACTGAGTCATTGTTCAGTTCTGAAATTCTTGTTGGAGCGCAAACAGAAATTTCATCAAGCCCGTCATGGCCGTGTGCAATAAAAACCCTTCTTGACCCAAGTTCCTTCAGAGCAAGAGCAAACATTTCTGTAAGTTCAGGTGCAAAAACGCCTATTAACTGACACCTGGTTCCGGCCGGATTTGTAAGAGGCCCAAGCATGTTGAAAATACTTTTAAAGCCAACATCTTTTCTTACTTTTGCAGCATATTTCATGGCTCCGTGAAATCTTGGTGCAAAAAGAAAACAAAGGCCTGTTTCAAATATGCACTCTTCTGCAATTTCAGGATCAATATCAATTTTTACACCAAGAGCTTCCAGAACATCCGCACTTCCGCTTTTACTTGTAATTGATCTGTTCCCGTGTTTTGCAACAACCGCTCCTGCTCCTGCAGCAACAAAAGCAACAGTTGTTGAAATATTGAATGTGCTCATTCCGTCTCCGCCTGTTCCGCAGGTATCAATTACATTTTGTCCCGGAGTCTGAATTTTAAGTGCATTTTCCCTCATGGAACGGGCAGCACCTGCAACTTCAAGATAGGTTTCCTTTTTCAGTGCAAGAGCTGCTAAAAAAGCACCGATCTGGGATTCAAAGGCATTTCCCGAAAAAATTATATCCATGCCTTCTTTCATTTCCATTTCACTTAAATCATTTCCTGACACAAGTTTTTTCAGATATGGTTTTAAAGACATTTATTCTCCTTTTATTATATTAAAATTTTGGCAGCAGTTTGCTGTTTTTATCTAAACAGGCTTTTTCAAGTAACAGCCAGAGAGCTTTTTGATATTTTAATAAAATTTCTGAGCATTCTCTTTCCCTGGGGTGTCATGATAGATTCGGGATGAAACTGAATTCCCTCGATTAAATATTCTTTATGTCTTAACCCCATTATTTCTCCGTCTTCTGTAAGAGCTGAAATTTCAAAACAGTCTGGAAGAGTATTTTTATTTACTGCAAGAGAGTGATATCTCATTACCTGAACAGGCTTTTTAATTCCTGTAAAAACACCTTTTTCATCACCTGTAATCATTGAAGATTTGCCGTGCATAAGTTTTTTTGCATGAATAATTTCTCCGCCAAAAGCAAAAGCTATTGCCTGATGACCAAGACATACTCCAAGAATTGGAATTTTCCCCTTGAACTCATTTATAATATCTACTGAAATCCCTGCATCTTCAGGTCTTCCAGGACCTGGGGAAATAACAATTGACTCCACATCAAGATTTTTAATTTCATCTATTGTTATTTCATCATTTCTTCTTACCATCACCTCTTCATCAAAACCTGAAAGATACTGGACAAGGTTGTAGGTAAATGAATCATAATTATCTATCATCAAAATCATATCAGACTCCTCCCAATAAGATTTACAGCTCTTTCAATTGACTTTGCCTTGTTTACTGTTTCCTGATATTCGGTTTCAGGCACTGAATCAGCTACAATTCCTGCCCCTGCCCTTACAATCACCTGATTATCTTTTATAACTGCTGTCCGAATTGTTATTGCAAGATCCATATTGCCGTTAAAATCAATATAACCCACTGCTCCGCCATAAGGCCCTCTTGGATAATCCTCATACTTTGAAATAA
>JBFWJK010000222.1:0-3832 GCA_050253255.1 Desulfobacteraceae bacterium
GAGCTCTGAAGTTGAATTGGATGAAATGGACTTTTTTATTTCATCTTCAAACATTTCAGGCAGCTTTCTGCCGATTTTAATGCACAGAGCGTCAAATGTTTTTAAAGCCGCATCATTGAAATATGTAAGATTTCCATTCAGATCAACCCTTAAAACCGGGTTTGGATTATCATCAGGGAATTTTGCAAGTATTTTTATCTGTTCCTCTTTGGTTTTTCTTTCTTCAACTTCCTTTTCAAGTTTTGATGTCTTTTCAGAGAGTTCTTCCATAAACCTGTTGAAATATCTTGCAAGTTTACCTATTTCATCCGAGGTACTGCATGGCAGTCTGACATCTAAATTCCCGTCTGAGGCGGTTCTTATTTTTTCGATGAAAAGACCAATAGGGTTTGTAAGTGTTTTTGTGAGAAAAAGAGTTATTGGTATGATTAAAATGACAAGTATAATAAAACTGAATGCGAAAATAAAAAATATTTTTTTTGCCGGGGAATAAAGTTCGCTTTTAAAACCTGCGGCGCATATTATCAGCCCGTAAGGCTCCAGAAACTTGTAGTACATTATTTTTTCTCTGGGTTCATCGTCTTTATTTGACCGGATTTTATACTCTATTTTTCCTGATTTTTTATTATGAATATTATCAATAATCTGCCTTCCCTTTAAAAAATCAGTATCTGCTACATTCTTGCCCTTAAGCCATGGATGCACTAGAAATTTTCCATTGGCATCAATTATAAATGCATAACCTGTTTTGCCGAACTTTAATGACTGAATGTCTTTTTCCAGGTCTTCAATTTTGATCAGGGTGTTAAACTCGCTTTTGTAAGATGATGCTGAAACAATCCAGTCCCAAGGTTTGTAGTGGAAAAAATAAAGCGCTTTTTCTCTTTCTTCAGGTTCTCCCGGGTTTTTCCAGTTGTATTCAAGATAGCCTTCCTCTGATTTAAGTTTTTTCTTTATAAAATCAAAATCTGAGACATCACGGCCGTACATCTCTTCCAGGGGATGCAGAATTACTGTTCCTTTTTCATCTATTACATATATATACCCGGTTTTACCTATTACCTGGTGGGACAGAATATCTTTTATCCTGTTTTTTTCCGCAATGTTTTCTGCTGCACTGCTGGTCCTGCTGTTGATAAAATCCATGACTTCAAGGTTTGTGGAGACAATGGTTTTTAAATGATTTTTTATTGAAAGATCAGCTGCTGTTTCAACTAGATTATGGAACAGGTTGATTGAAGATTCCAGTTCCCTGCTGATTTTTTCCTGCATAATGTCGTTTACAAGGGGAACGGTGAATACCGAAGATACCATAAGAACAAAGAATACAAGCCCCAGATAGCTTGCAAGAAGTTTTCGACCGATTTTCATATTGCTGAATTTTTTTAGAATCATGTAATGTTTTTCATTTTTTATGAATAAATTTTTATAATAATAACTGTTTTTCTTACATAAATTTATATCATTAAAATCTGAAATATTAAAGTGGAATGGGATCTGTTTTTTTTTGAAACCTGATTTATTCCGGTGTTGTGGAAATCTGGCAAAGTTGGTAAGATACAACTACTTTTTTCGTATATAGTTATATTCCTGATTAAAATAAGTAATAGAACAAAGGTTTCAAAACAGCAATAATCGGCAGTTTTGCCGGAAATTTTGAGTCTTTGGGCTGTTTGTGTGTGGATTAATGTTTCTGAGCTGTTGTCCTGGCGGTGGAGTTTATCCAGGATTATTATAAATCAGTGTTTAATTTTTAATCTTTAGGGAGGACGGGTATGAAAATCAGGGTATTTTTGGTTTTAACTGCATTTTTGCTCTCTGTTTCTGCAATTTGCCATGCTGAAACAAGGGAATCTGAATTTGCAATGTTCAAACGTTCTGTTTCCCCTGTTTACAACTGGGGTAAAAACGGACTTATCACGGTTCCAAAGGCAACCACACTCGGAAAATGGAATGTTTTTCTGGGCGGGAGCGCCCAGGAGGCAGGAAAAATTGAAGGAGACAATCTCTATCTTACTTCAGGATCTGTAATGGTTGGTACTTCTTCTGATGTAGAGCTCGGTTATACAAAAAGACAGTTTATCTGGGATGATTTTGACAAGACTGATCTTGAAATGGACACTTATCATTTCAAAGCAAGAGTTTTTCACATGACAGATAACTTTATTCCTCAGGCTGCAATAGGAATAAATGCTGTTTCTCTTAAAGACAATGATTTCAGCAGTGAAGAGGATATTCTTTTCAATCCGTATCTGAGTGTTACTGTTCAGGTGCCTCTTTATAAGGAAAAAGTTGTTTTCTCTGCAACAGGTGTGATCGAAACTCTATATAATGAAGGGGATTCGTCTTCTGCCTTTTTCAGTGCAGGCGCAGATCTTGCCTTTTTTGACACAATATATCTCATAGCAGAAGCACAGGGAATAAATAAGGACAATGAAGATCCGATATTTAACTTCGGTGCAAAAATCAAGGCCGGCTGGTTCAGCCTTGGGCTTGCAATGTATAATGCCATACAAAACGATGTCACAGAAGATGATATGGAAGATGATGAAGATTCATCATATTTTATGGCTTATGCAGGAATTGAAATTCCCCTTGGCGATATGTTTAAAAAAGATAAATAGATTTTAATGAGGTGATAAATGAAAACAAAGGCAATTTTAAATATATTGATTGTGTTTTTCTTGTTTTCCATGGGGTTTGTCGCTGGATGCGGTGATGAAAGACCAATCCCCGGAGACAAGGTTCTGACTGTCTACAATTCTAACCTTGAGGAAACAAAGGAACTTGCCCCTCTTGACACAATGTATGTCAAGGTTTCAGCACTTAGACCCGGGAAATATTATGAAGTTTCTGTCAAAGACTCAGACGGGAAAATAATTTCTAAAATTGAAGAAATGACAGATGATGAAGGTGTCATAGGGCCTGCCGCACTCTGGTATGATGTAGGGCTTAAGAATGTAAGCGGCGTCCCTACTGTGGAAATACCTGATGATCTTGATATCATGACTTTCAGAATAAATGTGAAAAGCATAAGCGATGACTATACAGATTTTTATCAGGATATGTGGGTAAGGTATAAAAATACCGATATAGATACAAATCCAAAGCCAGTTGTTTATTCGGGGTATATGGATAACGGTATGGATGACGGAACTTTTAAGTTTTCCAATGCCTTTGATGAAACCGGAACAAAGCAGGAAGACGGTACCACAGCAAGTGTTAAAACAAAAGTGTATGTAAAGGCTGAAACTGTTCCTGAAAAAGTTGGTAACACTGCAATAACAGAAGTTGATTTCTACATAATGCCTTTTATCGGAGGTATTATGGAAGATGGGGCAAGACTTCAGAAGCAGACTGACGATGAAATTTTTATAGGCCCTGTTACTGCAGATGTTGTTGACGGCAAGGTTGCAGCAATAAAGTTATGGGATCTTGACGGAGCGGATAAGCTTATAAATCCGGGGCAGGACACCATGGCATATACAATAGTGATGGATGTTGACCGTGACGGAATTTATGATGCAGGAATGGACACAGACTCTGACGGACTTATCGACTCCTATGTCGATGGTGTGGACTCTCTTGGTGTGCCGGGTTTTGTAGTTATGAACACACCTGCAAATGATACTTTTGTAACAGTTAAAGACGGCACGGAAGACGATTCAAACATAACAAACTCAATTCAGGAAACAGGAAGCCAGACTCTTTACATAAATATTGACAATCTCTGTTTTACAGGAGCTGTTCCAGCCTCAATTAAAATTCATCTCGTGGACAGCGCTGCTGAGTTGTCAGACGGTGACGGGATCCCTGGTGATATAAGATCGAA
>JBFWJK010000223.1:0-3818 GCA_050253255.1 Desulfobacteraceae bacterium
TTAATGTCAATTAAACTAATGCTCTTAACAAAAACCTGCAACTAATATAATTTTACGGATAAAAATTAATGTATAAAATTAAAGTAATGCATATTGATACTGACACGGAATGGAGGGGAGGGCAGCAGCAGGCTTTTTACCTTCATAAAAAGCTTGTTGAAAAAAAAATCAGTTCCATTTTTCTCTGCCAGAATAATTCTGTCTTAAAGGAAAAACTCGAAAACGAAAATCTTGATTTTATCTCAATGAAAATTAACGGAGAAGCAGATATTTTTGCAGGACGAAAAATTGCAGGAATCTGCAGAGAAAAGAATATTAACATTTTGCATCTGCACGATGCCCATGCCATGGCAACAGGTCTGTGGGCAAAATTATTCTGTCCTTCTCTTAATCTTATTGGTGTAAGAAGAGTAGACTATCATATAAAAAAAAATATTTTCAGCAGATATAAATACAGATCTTCAAAAATGACTAAGATTGTTGCAATTTCAGATGAGATAAAAAAAATTCTCATTGAAGACGGAGTTGATGAATCTAAAATTGAAGTAATAAAAAGCGGAGTGGACATAAATAAATTTTCTCATATTGAAAAATCGAGATATCTTCATGAGAAACTCAAGCTTCCTCATGATGCTTTTATAGCCGGAACAATAGCCTCCCTGTCAAAGGAAAAGGATTATCCAACCCTTTTAAAGGCAGCAGAAATAGCAGTAAGAAAAATACCAGATCTTTACTTTGTATCAATTGGCGACGGTCCTGACAAAGATACAGTTTTTCGTATGAGAGATAATCTTGGATTAAAAAAAAGATTTATTTTAAGAGGTTTTCAAAAAGACGTTGGAAACCATTTGAAAAACTATGATATTTTTATTCTTTCTTCCAAAACTGAAGGACTCGGCACTTCTGTAATGGATGCAATGGCAGCTGGTCTTCCATGCCTGTGCTGCAAAAGCGGAGGTATCCCGGAACTTATAGATGATAATTTAAACGGTCTTTTAGTTGAAAATCAGAATCCTGAACTTCTTGCAGAAAAAATAATAGAGCTTTATCAAAATAAAAGCTTAAGAACCACCCTTGGAATAAATGCACGAAAAAAATCGCAGCAGTTTTCAATTGAAAATACTGTAGAAAAAAACATTGAGCTTTATGAAAAACTTATTTTTTAAATTCATAATCTTTTTTTTAATTTCTGGATGTGCTTCAAATTTTGAAAATCAGTTTACCCATAAAAGCTATCCTTCAGAAATAATAGGAATTTATCAGAATTCACTCGAAAGTCTTAATTTTGTGAGAAAAGGGAGATGCCAGATGCATCCTAACTGTTCTTCTTTCGGCAGACAGGCCTTTGAAAAACATTCCTTTTTCAAAGCTTATTATCTGACCTGTGAAAGACTTGTCAGATGTGGTCGGGATTCCGGAGAAAAATTAAAAATAATACAAACTGATTCGGGGTTGAAATTCAATGATCCTGTACCTGATTAAGAAACAAAGGAGAAAAAAATGAAAAAAGTATTTATTCTTTTTTTTGTTCTGTCATTACCTTTTACAGGATTTGCACAGACAGCAAAAATATTTGTAAGTATTCTGCCTCAAAAGTATCTGGCAGAAAAGATCGGCGGAGATTTTATTGAAACTGAAGTAATGGTTCTGCCGGGACACAGTCCTGCTTCCTACAACCCGAAACCGAGCCAGATGGCAAACCTTTCCAGATCTCAGATTTATTTTTCGATTGGTGTTCCTTTTGAAAAGACATGGCTTCCAAAAATTGAAGAAAATTATAAAAATCTTCTGGTTTCAGACTCGTCAAAAGGTATTTTGAAAAGAGAAAGTGACTCTGACTTTTTTGAAGAACATGAAAAACATCACGATCATCACGGACATGACCACGGATTTTATGACCCTCATGTATGGATGTCTCCTCTTAATGCATTAAGAATAGCAAGGAACATGATGACGGTCCTTTCTCAGAAATATCCGGAACAAAAGGACACTTTCAATAAAAATTATTTAAAATTTTCTAAAGAGGCAATAGAGCTAGATACAAAACTTCTTGAGATAACATCAGATATCAAAAACCGAAATATTTTTGTTTTTCACCCGTCATGGGGTTATTTCATGGACGAATACAGCTTAAGACAGATCCCGATTGAAGCCCAGGGCAAGGAACCAGGCCCTTCCCATCTGTCTAAAATCATGAGTTTTGCAAAGGAAAACAATATCAGCACACTTCTTGTTCAGCCCCAGTTCCCTTCGTCAAGCGTAAAGGTTATGGAAAGTACTCTTGGCCTGAAAGTTTTTACTGCTGATCCGCTTGCTGAAAACTGGAATGAAAATCTTTTAAAAATTGCGGAAATTATTTCAGGTAAAAATTAATTTTTACCAACCGGGTTTCACGCAGATTCATTACTCAAGCCTGAAACCCGGAAATAATTTGAATCAGGTATTAAAATCAATCAAAATAAAGCTCATCACTTAAATACTGATCAAAAATATCCATAACAACAGATTTTGAAAAACCTTTCTGACTCATAATCCTCATATAAGCCTGAGCTTTTTTTTTAAAATCATCCTTTTTATCAATTTTGTATTTTGATTTAAAAAAATATTTGAGTGCCAAATCAAATTCCTCCTGAGATTCCTGATAGTTATCAATCAGATTATCTGTGATTTTTTTATCTATACCTTTTTTGGAGAAATCAGCTCTGATTTTAAGAGGACCGTTCAATTTCCTTTTTTCAATTTCAAAATAATTTCTGGCAAATTTTTCATCATCTATAAATCTGTATTCAATGCACTTGGAAAGAGCTTCTTTAATTTCTTCAGTGGAAAAGCCCTTTTTTTTGAGTTTTGATTCAAGTTCGAATTTTGAATGGTCCCTGATTTTCAAAAAATTAAGAGCAGCCTCAAAACAGTTTTTTGGGCCGCTCTTATTTATTTTTTTACGCTGATGCAAGATATTCCTTAATAGCGCATCCTATCTGTTCCCAGGTCGCTTTTCTTTTAACATCGTCTGTTTCAAGAAGAGTAATTCTAAATCCTTTTCTTTTGCAGCAGAAACCTGTCAGGGGAACAACGCAGATTCCTTTCGCTCCGAGAAGGTAATATACAAATCTCTTATCTACTTCAACACCCCTTACAATGTTTTCGATGAATTCTCTTACATTGTCTTTTTTTATTTCAAGTTTCTGATAGTCGTTCAAGACATCATCATCAAAAAGAACCGTCATATAAAATGCACCGTGAGCAGGAAGAACGGTAATCCCTTTATAGCCGCTTAAAATTTCATGTGCTTCCCTTGCACGGTCTGCAAACATTTTTGCTCTTGTTTCAAGATGTTTTTCATATCTTGGATCACCCATGACTCTTGGAATTGAGTACTGGGGAAGACTTGTCGAACAGACTTCAAGCATTTTTGCATCCCTGATTGTTTTTACATAACGCGCAAACATAGGATGCGTATCCTGATTGTATACTTCAATCCAGCCGCACCTTGCACCAGGCCATGGGTATTCCTTTGAAATACCTCTCATGGAAATTCCCGGAACTTCCTGAATTACGTCGCACAGCTGACATGTTTCAGAAGGGTTGTATACAATGTTTGCATAAATCTCATCAGCTATTACAAAAAGATCGTACCTTCTTGCTATATCGACTATGGTTTCAAGATATTCCCTGGGATAAACAGCACCTGTAGGGTTGTCAGGATTTATGATCAGTATCCCTGCGATGGAGTCATTATATTTAACCTTTTTTTCAATTTCATCCAGGTCCGGCATCCAGTTATTGTCAGGATCAAGGGTATAGGTCAGATGCTCATA
>JBFWJK010000224.1:0-3808 GCA_050253255.1 Desulfobacteraceae bacterium
ACAGAATTTCCTGACAGTCAGGGCAGACAGTATGACTGAATTTGGAGTTTGATTTTTCTTCAATGTATTTTTCAAACGGCCACCATTTTTTGTCTTTACTGTCTCTTATTCTTCTGCACGAAGAACATATCGGAAGAAGGCTTTCAAGCTGCTTTATGTGATTTATAAGAGTCTCTTTTTCCTCAAGGGCTTTTTCAAGCTCTTCAAGAATTTTTTCCTTTTCATGTTCAGCATTTTTTCTCAGATTGATATCCTTGTAAAGTACTATTATTTTAAGCTTTCCGTCATCATCGTCTCTTACAATTTTTGCACTTATCTCGATCCATGTTTTTGATTTATTTTTTTTTATGATTTCTGTTTCAATTTTGTAGGACTGAGTTATTCCCATTTCAAATTTTGTTGTAGCTTCTTTTGCAATTGTCTGTAACCTGGCGAAAGAATCGTCTGAAAAAAGAACATCAGCGTGCTGACCTATCAGTTCTTTCTGTGTGTATCCTCTTGTTTCGTGGGCATCTGGACTTATATAAAGAAAATTGAATGTTTCAGGGTCAATTACCCATACAGTATCAATCAGCGACTGGGCAATAAGCCTGTATCGTTTTTCATTTGAAGCAATTTTTTCTTCTATTGTCTGATTCATCTTTTCCCTTTTTAAATTAAAACAGTTAAACTTGAGATATTTTCTTTGAGATTGAATATAGAATGTGCAATGTTATGCTAGGCTTAAGTCAGGAATAAAAAAGAAACACATCAATTCAGACAGATTATATATTTTTTTTTGTTTTAAATTAAGGGAAATTATGGAAACAGAACAAAAAAAAGGGGAAACCTGGAAAGAGGCTTTCCTTTCTTTTTTTCATAAACGTGTGATTACAATGTTTTTTTTCGGATTTTCAGCCGGCCTTCCGATTCTTCTTATTTTTTCTTCTCTTTCCCTGTGGCTTAGAGAAGCAGGGGTGGAGAGATCTGCTGTTACTTTTTTCAGCTGGGCTGCTCTTGGATATTCCTTCAAATTTGTCTGGGCTCCGGCGGTGGACGTTATTCCTGTTTTTTACCTTTCCAAAAAACTAGGCCGGAGGCGCGGGTGGATTTTATTCTCCCAGCTGATGGTAATAGCCTCAATTGTGCTTATGGCGTTAACAGATCCTTCAAAGGGACAGTCCCATGTTTATATGATGGCATTTGCCGCTGTTATGCTGGGCTTTTCATCGGCTACTCAGGATATTGTTATTGATGCGTACAGGATTGAGTCAGCTCACCTGAGGCTTCAGGCAATGATGGCATCTTCCTACATAGCAGGCTACAGAACAGGTATGCTGGCTGCAGGTGCAGGTGCGCTTTTCATGGCTGATCTTCTCGGATCCGGGATGGGTAATTACAGTTACAGAGCCTGGATGATTACCTATCTTTTTATGAGCATGTTTATGCTGGCGGGTATTTTTACCGTTCTTTTGATAAAAGAGCCTGAAGTTTATACGGAAAAGAATTATAAATACGGATCAAAGGATTATCTTGGTGCTTTTATTGCCCTTATAATAGGTGTGTCAGGTTTTTTATCTGTGTTTTATTTTACCGGAAATGCCTTTGAAATTGTAAAGAACTCTTTGAACAGTTGGGGACTTGCGGGATTTGTAAGCGGATTTTTAACTGAATTTCCAAGGCTTGCTGTTTCACTTGGAGCAGGGTTTTATTTTGCATATCTTTCAGGAAGGACACGGCTCGTTAATCAGAAAATGATTGAGCATACATATATTGAGCCTGTTAAGGATTTTTTTACCAGATACAGTAAAAATACAGCACTTATTCTTCTGATGCTCATCGGTCTTTACAGAATTTCAGATATAGTTCTTGGTGTAGTATCAAACCTTTTTTATCAGGACCTTGGATTTACAAAAACTGAAATTGCAGGAATAGTCAAAACTTTCGGTCTATTCATGACAATTGCAGGTGGATTCCTCGGAGGAATTTTTTCTCAGAAAAAAGGTGTTGTGAAAATTTTATTCTGGGGGGCTTTTTTTTCAGCAGTAACAAATCTTTTGTTTATGCTTCTTGCACATATCGGACACAATACCTTGATGCTTTATGTTGTGATTTCTGCTGATAATCTTGCCGCAGGACTTGCAGGCGCAGCTTTTGTAGCATTTTTATCTGCCCTTACAAGCGTAAAATTCACAGCTGTTCAATATGCTGTATTCAGTTCTCTTATGACGCTGATTCCAAAGCTTTTTGGGGGATATTCAGGAACAATAGTTGATTTTGCCGGATATCAGATTTTTTTTCTTATAACCGCAGTTATTGGAATACCTGTACTTTTTCTTGTCCTGAAGGCAGGAAAATGTTTGAAAATAGATGATTGATATTTATATTACTTGATTATGAAAATTTTTTTAAACGACTTTTTTTAAATATAAAATCTCGGAGTTTTAATCATGAAAGAACAGATAATTGTACTGGCAACTAAGAATCAGGGTAAAAAAAAAGAAATGACAAAACTGCTTGAGGGTTATCCGGTTAAAATAATGACTCTTGATGATTTCGGGCCTATTCCGGAAATAATAGAAGACGGCGAAACATTTGACGACAATGCCTATAAAAAAGCAAGCCTTACTGCAAGATATCTTGGTTTTCCGGCTCTTTCAGATGATTCGGGACTTGTTGTCCCAGCCCTTGAAGGGAGACCCGGAGTTCATTCTGCAAGGTATTCAGGTGAAAATGCAACTGATGAAAAAAACGTTGAAAAACTTTTAAAAGAAATGGACGGAATTGAAAAAAGAGATGCATATTTTGAATGTGTTATTTCCATAGCTGTTCCAACCGGCCCTGCACTGACATACGAAGGAAGATGCGAAGGAATAATCACTGAAGAGCCGAAGGGAAACGGAGGTTTTGGTTATGATCCTGTCTTTTTCTATCCCGAACTTGGAAAAACATTTGCAGAGCTTACAATGGATGAAAAGTCTGAAATCAGCCACAGGGGCAGGGCTTTGAGTGAAGTAAAAAAAGAAATTGATAAAGTTCTTACATGGCTCGAGCAGAATATGCCGAGACAGGAGAAGTTCGAATGTCAGAGGTAGATAATTTTTTTGGTCTTGTTTTAAAAAACAGATCTTACAGAAGGTTTGATGAAAGTATTTCACTGAGTGAAGATTTACTTAAAGATCTTGTTTTTACAGCCAGACACACTGCATCAGCTGCAAATCTTCAGCCATTGAGATACAGACTTGTCTTTGACGAAACTGAAAAGGAAAAACTGTTTTCAGGTCTTTCATGGGCAGCTTATCTTAAAGATTTTCACGGCCCGGCAAAAGGAGAAAGACCCGGAGGATATATAATAATTTTAAGGGATTGTTCAGTCAAAGGGAATCATTTTATGTTTGATGCCGGAATATCAGCCCAGACAATTCTCCTTGATGCAGTTTCAAGAGGATTTGGCGGGTGCATGATTGCCTCATTCACAAGGGACAGGCTTTTAAAAGATCTAGATATACCTGAAGCTTTTGAACCTGTTCTTGTCATAGCTATTGGAAAGCCTGCTGAAAAATGTATAATTGAAGATATTGATGAATCCGGTGATATTAAATATTTTCGGGATGAAAAGAATATTCATCATGTGCCCAAGAGAAAGTTAAGTGATCTTTTGATTTAAAAATTGTTTTTGACAGTTTGCGGATAAGGCAGGTCCTTTGATAATGGCCTGCTTCTGCTTTCTAAAAAAATAAACGGGGAAAATATGGCAGAAAAAAAAAATCTGAGTATTGTTGAAAAAAAAATTGAAGCTTTAAGAACGAAAAGGGAATCAATTCTTAAG
>JBFWJK010000225.1:0-3763 GCA_050253255.1 Desulfobacteraceae bacterium
CTGGCCCATGCAGATTTCATATATGATTTCAGGTGTTGTTCCTGCTCTTTTTATTGCTTCCTTTCCAACGCAGATTGCAAGATCTCTTGCATTTACACTTTTAAGGCTTCCAAGGATATCGCCTATTGCTGTTCTGCATGCTCCAACCATTACAACATCGTTTAATTCCATAAACCTTCTCCTTTGATTAAATTTTTGCAAATATATATTTTGTAAGAAATTCTTTCCGAGAATAATGTTTTAAACATTTTTTATAGGTCAGTGAAAAAGATATGTCAATCAGATGGTAAACCGTGTTTTAAAAACAGGGGTAAGGGAACTTTTCATTTTTTTTATGTAACTCTGGAGATGCTGTTTTCAGTTCAGCCTGAAATTGGAAGAAAAAGTTTCGATTGAAAAGTCAATTCTTTCTTCAGGAGTGAAATAAAGATCAGGATCAATCCCTTCAATCAGTTTGAGCCGAGGGAGAAGACCGGCACCGTTTGCAGCCTGAATCGAAAGGCCGGGACGCGCGTTCAGCTCAAGAAGCATTGCCCCGTGATTTCTGTCAACAACAAGATCGGCTCCTATGTATCCGAGTTTTGTCATTTCGTAGCTTTTTGCCGCAAGAAGCAGAAGATTTTTCCAGTCAGGAACCTGAATTTTATCAAGAGCAAGGCCGGTATCGGGATGATTATACACCCGCCTTGAATGCTGAATTGCATGAAGTCCCTTTCCTGTTGCAATGTCAAGTCCCACTCCCACAGCTCCCTGATGAAGATTGGCCTTGCCGTCGGATGCTCTGGTTGAAAGCCTCAGCATTGCCATTACAGGGTATCCTTTGAAAACAATGAATCTTATATCCGGAACCCCGTCATATGATAATTTTTCAAACATCTCGGAAGGCCGGATAAGATCTTCAATGATTATGGCATCAGGAACTCCGGCAAGGGAGTAAAGACCTGCCAGAATATTTGAAAGGTGCCTTTTTACATGGGAAATATCAACTTCGCGTCCCGAGGATTTGACAAAAAGCCCGTTTTTTCTTCCTTTGATAACCAGAATACCTTTGCCGCCCGAACCTTTGGAAGGCTTTACAGCAAAGCCGTTCAGATTTTCAACAATTTTTGGAAAATAGGTTGTCTCGTACTGATATCTTATGACTCCTCTGAGCTTGGGAGTGGAAAGCCTGAATTTTTCAGCAAGAAGCTTGGTTTTGAGCTTGTCGTCAACAAGGGGGTATCTGCTGCGCATATTGTACCTGCTTATATATGATACATTTCTGCGGTTCATACCTAAAATTCCGTGCTTATTGAGAAGGGAAGGCAAAATCCACATTTTAAAAATCCTTCTTTATGACTCCGAAGCGTTTAAGCTCAGTGAGCTTGTACCCTGTGTACTGTCCCATCATAAGAATGAATGCAAGTATTATCAGGTGGGTTTCAGGAAAGTTGAAAGTAAGATGTCTTATTATGTCCATATTCATGCAGATGTATGCAATTATTGCAACGCAAAGACTTCCAAGCCCCTGCACAAAGACTTCACGGCTTCCTTCTTCTTCCCATAAAATGCTCATTCGCTCTATTGTCCATGCAATAATTATCATAGGAAAGAAGGTCAGTGTAAGTCCCATCTGGAACCCGAGTTCATAACCTATGACGCTTATAAGGGCGGTGAGAAAAATGACAAGAACAATAAGGGTTGATATTCTTGCCACCATCAGAAGGTTGAGCCTTGAGAGATATCCTCTGAGCATAAGCCCCAGGGCTACAATGCTTACAAATGCAGTGATTCCCTGGACAAGCTGGGTCTGAAGAAATGAAAGTGCAATCAGAACCGGCATGAATGTTCCCGATGTTCTTATACCGATTATAATTCTCATGAAGGTTACAATCAGTGCTCCCACGGGAAGAAGAAGCAGAAGCTTGAAAACGCTCTGTTCTTCAATCGGGAGTGAATAAAGATTTAATTTGGAAAGGCCGTCATGCTCAAACTGAAGTCTTGCAAGATCCATTGCCGGAAGAGTCTGTCTGAGCATTGAAAATCTTATTTCAGAATCTTTTCCTCCTGTAACATCAAGGATTGATTTTCCTTCTCTGTGCCACAAAAGCATGTTGTCCGGGAGACCCTGTGCTCCAGTGCGCGGGTCTATGACTGTCCATTTTTTTTCATGGAAAACTTCAAGTACCGGTTTTAAAGACTGATATCTTCTTGCATCCTCCAGTTCAAGCCCCATAGAGAGTCTTGCCGGAATTCCTGCATAATTCAGGAGCATCATTAAAAGATTTGGAAGTCTGTATTCACTTAAAAGAAGTGAAGCATTTTGGTCCGGTTCCGGAGAAGTGAGAAGTTTGGCAAGCTCTCTTGCAAAGCTTGCAGGCGTGCTTGACTTCTCATATGCCTGATCAACAAGCTGGTGAGCAGCTATTGTCTGGAGAAGATCCCAGTAAACCTTTTCAGGTTTCGGCGGTTTTGTAACAATTGGTGAAGTCTGATTTTCAGGGTCTTCAGTCATCTGTACTTTATAATAAATTGTCTGGGGACCTGCAGTACTTCTTTTGGTCCATTCAGCCCTTCTTCCTTCAGGACTTTCAATAATTGAAAATCCGTATCCTGTTGATGCCGCCTGCTCAGAAACCTTAAGAAACCCCGGGGGGTGATCCGGGAGATCAAGGCTTATTTTTACAGGTTTTGCCTGCCCTGTGAAATCGATTCTTGCTTCAATGAGCCATACCGGTTTTTCCTGACCCGGCCTGAAAGGAACCTTGAGATAAAGATGTCTGTGCCATGCAATACATAGGCCTGCAATTATAAGGCCTGCAATTATAAGATAAAAAGGAAGTTTTGATTTCATTGGATTTCGTTTCCGTTTTCTTTTTCATCGGGAAGGGGGACAATAAACTCCTGAGCAACGTCAACAACCATAAGATCTCTCAGTACATTGCGCCCTATGAGAAGCTGAAAGTCAAGGTGGGATCTGTCTTCCAGAGTAAATTCCTCAATTCTTTTAATTTCGCCGATCTGGAACTGAAGTTCAATTACCGGCCTTCTGCTTGCTTCATCAGTAGAGGCCTGCTTTATTTTAACTTTTCTTACAAGAGGTTTTTCCACATCATAAAAAATATCTTCAACAGGATCTTTAATTTTAAAACGGACCCAGGAATTTCCGTCTCTTTCAAATGTTTCAATGTTCTGGGCATCAAGAGAAGAAGTTGTTGCTCCGGTGTCTATTCTTGCATGGAATATTCTGTCGGGAGGATTTAATTTTACTTTTTCAATTTTACCGATTAAAAGCTTGTGCGTTGCAGAAATTTTCAAAGGCTGTTTCTGATCAGCACCGTCTGATTCCTGATTTTTTGCATCTTCTTTTTTCTGGTTTGTTTTTGCAGTTTTTTCAATAGTTTTAAGCTTTTTTACAATATAGCCGTGGTTTGATGAAATCTGTTCTTCCATATTTTTAAAATGAAAATCATTTTGTTCCAGGGCCTTTGAAAAAAAAAGCCGGTTCTCTTTATTAAGTTCAATGAGAGACTCGGTTTTTTCCGACTGATTTTTTATCTGTTCTTCAAGAAGAAATATTCTTTGATTTAATTGAGAAAGGTCTGATTTCTGAATTAAAATGCTGTCTGCACATCCGGTTATGAAAAAAATGATCCAGACAGCCGCAATCGCCCTGGAAATGATTTTAGTTTTTTGTGTCACGGCGTATCCTTTTCCCACAGCTTGGTCAAATAATAGGTAAAAAGCAAAATCGTTAGAATTTATATAAAGTTATTAAAAGGAG
>JBFWJK010000226.1:0-3704 GCA_050253255.1 Desulfobacteraceae bacterium
ATTTTTTAAGAATAGTTTTTTTAAATTCATCTTTTTTTTAAATAAAAGCACTTGGATTTATAACATTTGTAAAAACACATGAAGGCCCGCAGAAAACATCATCTTCAATTTCAACACCATTGTATACAGACACATTGTTCTGAATTTTGCAGTTGCTTCCTATTTTTACATTTGGACCTGCAACAACATTCTGACCAAGGGTTGTATTGTCACCTATTACAGTATTTTTAAGGACATGGCAGAAATGCCATATTTTTGAATTTTCACCTATTTTACAGTTTTCATCCACATACGAAGATTCATGCACAAAATATTTTTCAGCCATTGTAAAAATCCTTTATGCAGGAACATATATGCAAAACATCTTTTTCTTCCAGAAACGGATGCATTGGAAGAGACATTACAGTTTGGCTCAGTTTTTCTGATATAGGAAAATTTTCCGGTTTTTCATTTAAATATTTAAAGGCTTCCTGTCTGTACAGAGGAATCGGATAGTGAACTGCTGTGGGGATATTCTTTGATTTAAGAAATTCCTGAAGTTCATCCCTTTTTTCAACTTTTATTGTGTATTGTGCCCAGGTAGACAGATTGTGATCCAGAACTTCTGGTGTTTGAACTATGTCGGCCAGATTTTTTGTATATATATCTGCAACTTTATTTCTAAGTGAAATTTCTTCTGAAAAATACTTTAATTTAACCCTTAGAACTGCAGCCTGAATTGTATCAAGCCTTCCGTTTATTCCAATATATTTATGTCTGTAACGTTTTTCCTGCCCGTGATTTAAAATAATTCTCATTTTTTCTGCAAGTTCATTGTTATCTGTAAAAACAGCTCCTCCGTCTCCGAAGCATCCAAGGGGTTTGGCCGGAAAAAAACTTGTTGTACCAATACTTGTTAAAGTGCAGGATTTTTTATTTTTATATTCTGCTCCAAATGACTGGGCTCCGTCTTCAATCACCCAGAGATTATGTTTTTCTGCAATTTTATTTATTTCATCATAGTCTGCACATTGGCCGTAAAGTGAAACTATAATTATGCCTTTTGTTTTAGCAGTAATTTTCTCTTCTATACTTTTGGGATCAATATTGAAAGTTACAGGGTCAATATCTGCAAAAACAGGTTTTGCTCCAAGGAATGCAACAGTTTCTGCAGTTGCAATAAAGGTAAATGCAGGAACTATAATTTCGTCTCCGGGCCTTACATCGAGCGCCATCATAGGGATAACAAGAGCATCAGTTCCTGAAGAACAGCCTATTGAATTCTTGGAGCCGCAAAAACTGCAAAGTTCATCTTCAAAAGCCCTGACATCAGGTCCGTTAATAAAAGCGGTATTTTCTATTACGCTTTGAATGGCACCGTCAATTTCTTTTTTATATTTTTCATATTGTTTTTTTAAATCTACAAATTTCATATTTACCTGCAAATTAAGTTTGATTGGATTTATTTGTATCTAGTATTCAAGGGGGAGTGAAACTGTTTTTCTGTCCCTTGCCGAAAGATAAGCGGCTATCAGAACTTCCAGAGACTTAAGACCTTCTCTTCCGTCTGTTTCCGGTTCTGCTTCTCCCCTCAAGACATCAATAACATTTTTATAGTAAAGAGGATGACCGAAACCGTAAACTGAAGTTGTTTCATAACTTGCGTTTTTTATATCCTTGTCATAGTCTTTTTCTTCTTCAAAATCCCAGGTAATTATTTCATTTACTGCAACCCCGCCGACTCTCACAGTTCCTTTTTCACCAAGTATTGTAATTGAGCCTTCATAGTTTTTCGGGTAGGTCAGCATTGTAACAGCCATTGAACCAAGAGCATTGTTTCTCCACCTTACATTCATTACACCTGTATCTTCAACTTCAATATCCCTTGCAAGTGTTCCAGTCATTGCCTGAACATCCGCAATGGGGCCTATGAGCCATTCAAGAAGATCTACATAATGGCTTGCCTGGTTCATGAACGCACCTCCGTCTAGTTCCCAGGTTCCTCTCCATTTCCCCTGGTCATAATATGACTGAGGCCTTGTCCAGAAAACATTTAAGTGAACCATATGAATTCTTCCAAACCTTTTTTCATCAACTGCTCTTTTCAAAAGCTGCAGTGTGGCATTTCTTCTGTTCTGCTTAACAACAAAAAGTCTTACTCTTGCTTCATCGCAGGCCTTAACCATTCTTACTCCGTCTGCCCATCTTGTGGACATTGGTTTTTCTGTTATTACGTGTTTGCCTGCTTTTGCCGCCATTACAGTTTGATCTGGATGAATACCGCTTGGCGTGCAGAGAACTACTGCATCAATATCTTTATTGTTTAATAACTCCTGATATTGTGTGTGAGTATTTACCGGGTATTTTTCTTTAATTTTTTGAAGGAGATTTTTATCACTATCGCAAACTGCACTAAGTTCCAGGTTGTCTGAATGACTTTCAATTGCTTCAAAGTGTTTTTGGGATATCCTGCCGCAACCTATAACTGCAAGTTTTATTTTTCTGTTTGTGATTGTTCCAAACATTCTATCTCCCTGTTTTTTAGTTAGCAAATAAATGAAAACATTTAATTATTATAAATTTTATTTTAAAAAAAATCTTTTTAAGTCTTAGTAAATTCATTTAAAGGATCAATTCTTTAAAATTCATAAAAATTTATTAGCTTTTGCAAGTCTGTTTTTGCAATAATCTCAATTTTTCTTAGTTTCAGTTTACAATTTGATATCCAATTTTTTTAAATGTGTTTGAAAGTTCTTTTCTAGCAGAATTATCTCCATGCACCAGCTTAACAGTTTTTGGTTTTATCTCCATTGATTTTACCCACTCAACAAGAAAATTTTTATCAGCATGGGCAGAATAACCTGATAAATTGTGAACTTTTGCTTTTATATAAATTTTTTCATTATTGATTTTTACATACCCGTTTGATCGTTTTGAATATTTAACAATGTCACTTCCTTTGGTTCCCTGTGCCTGATATCCTATGAAAAAAATATCATTTTCTTTTTTATCAAGATTAAATTCCAGATGGTTTAAAATTCTTCCTCCATTGCACATTCCGCTTCCTGCAATTATTATGGCAGGACCATTTATCATTGTAAGTTTTTTGTGGGATTCAAAGTTTTCAACACAATAAAGTCCTTTAAAATCAAGAGGATTATCGCCGGAATTTAAAAGATTTTTTGTTTCTTTATCAAAAAATTCATTCAGGGAAGAGTAGATTTTTGTTATTTCAAGTCCAAGTGGAGAATCAATAAATACAGGAATTTTTTGTGTCAGTTCAGGGAATTTGTCCTGAAGGGTTTTGTCTGAAAAAAGTCTGTCAAGCTCATAAATAAATTCCTGGGTTCTTCCAAGTGAAAATGCTGGTACAAATACTTTTCCCTTGTCTTTCAATGCTTTTGTAAGGATTTGTCCTAAATTTTCAATTCTTTGTTCCCTTTGTTCATGAACTCTGTTTCCATAGGTTGATTCAAGAATCAGAAGGTCGCAATTGTCTGGTGTATCAGGATCAGGGAGCAGGGGAGTGTGCTTGTTTCCAAGGTCTCCTGAAAATATTATTGAAATCTTTTTATTTTTGGTATGGGGTATTTCAAATTTAATAAAGCATGATCCTAAAATATGTCCTGCATTTGAAAGTTTGAATTTTACTCCATTTTTAAGACTGAAATATTCATTGTATTCAAATCCCCAGGAAATATCATTTATGGTTTGTTCCAGTTTTG
>JBFWJK010000227.1:0-3683 GCA_050253255.1 Desulfobacteraceae bacterium
GCCTTTTTAAATCCTGATTTATGGAAATAGTCTCTCAATCCTGTTTCAAGAGCTTTTAATACAAGTTCCTTTTGGCCGGGGATTTTAAAATCTGTTTGTCCGGATTTATCAAAGTCAACGGCAACAAGGCTTTCCTTAAAAGGTTCACCTGCGGCTGCAATTTCACCCTTATTGCTGAAAAAAGCTGAAAAGCCGTCAAATACCATTGTGTCTGATCCGCCTGCCATATTGACTGACACTATACTGATGTTTTCCTTTAAAGCTTTGTTTTTATAATCTTCAAATCTTTTTTCGGTTGTACCTTTTATAAAAGGATGCGGAGTCAGATCTATGAAAAAATCTGCCTTTTCATCCTGATGAAAGGAAAGCCTTATTTTTTTATTTTTAAAATCAATAAGCCGGTTTTTCCCTTCAAAGGGAATGAAAAATTTTTTTTCGTCAAAAATTTCACACTCTGAAAGCTTTGATTTATAAATTTCAGCCTTTATTTTTCCGTTTTCAATAAAAAGCGCTTTGTTAAAAAGTCCTTTTTCTGTAATTTCAGGGAAGCTTAGAATAACTGCAATATCTTTGGAAAAAGGTATTGTTTCCTCAACAGCTTTTCTGCACTGTAAGAGGAACTCATTTCTTTTTAAAAGTGTTTTAGGCGGGTAGCCGCAGATGCTCATTTCCGGGAATGCCACAATGTCGCATTCCTGTTTTCTTGCTTTGTCGATATATTGAATTATTTTATTTTTGTTTCCTTCAAAATCGCCTATAATAGGATTAATTTGTCCTGCTGCTATTTTCATGATTTACCTCATTTTTTTAAATTTTCTGAAATATATCCATTAATTTCAAGAGGCACAAGCAAAAAATAAGTCTTGGGATCAAGAGTTACATAAATGTATTTTTTATCTGGTTTTTATGTCTGATCAGGTAATCAGGCTGTTCTGAAAAAAGAAGAATAATTTGCAGTTTATTATTTGTTGAAGCGGATTTGAACGGCTGATTCACAGGATTCAAAGGAGATGGAATATGAAAATACTTGTTACAGGAGCGGCGGGTTATGTAGGAAGAAGGCTTGTCTACAGACTTTTAAAAGAAACAGGGCATGATCTCAATCTTTTTGTCATGAACAGAAATGAAGTTCAGTTCTCAGAAACTTCAAGAATAAAAATTTTTGAAGGCTCGACTTTTGATGAAAAATCTCTTGATGCAGCGCTTGAAGGAGTGGAGTGCGCATATTATCTAATTCATTCAATGGGGGCCGCTGGAGATTTTGAAAAACTGGATAAATTAAGTGCAGAAAATTTCAGAGACAGCTGCATGAGAAACAATGTCAAAAGAGTTGTTTATCTTGGAGGGCTGGGTGTCAAAGATGATTCAAGTCCTCATCTCAGGAGCAGAATAGAAACCGGAGAAATATTGTCGGATAACGGTTCAAGATATACTGCAATATGGTTCAGGGCAGGAATTATAATAGGTTCCGGATCTGCAAGCTTTGAAATATTAAAGAATCTGGCCCAGAAACTTCCTGTTCTGATAACACCGAAATGGGTTGAAACAAAAACAGAACCTGTTTTTATAGATGACGTTGTTTCATATCTTATAGAGGCTTCTGTCTGTGAATGCGAAAAAAATCTTGAAGTCGATATCGGCTCGGAAGTTATGAGCTTCAGCCGTATGATCAAAAGAGCATCAGAAATAATGGGGCTGAAAAGAATAATTGTTCCTGTCCCTTTTTTTACTCCAAAACTTTCTTCGTACTGGCTTGTCTTTATTACTCCTGTTCCCTTGAGAATTGCAGCACCACTTGTTGAGGGGCTCAGGCATGAAACTGTCAGGAAAAATTCAAATGCCGCAAAATTTTTTCCAGATATTTCTCCTGTTAAATTTGATGAGGCAATAAGAAAAGCCCTTCATGAAGCAGAAATTAATCAGGTTATAAGCAGGTGGTCTGACGGGACCTGTACTCCAGGGGTTTTTTGCGAGCCGTCTTCCTTTGCAGGAGAATCGGTATTTAAAATAAGGGAAAAAGCTGAATTTAAAAATATTCCTCCTGAAAAAATATTCATGTCAATGATGAAGGCAGGCGGAAAAACAGGATGGTACAGATATCATTTTTTATGGTCTGTGAGGGGAGCTATAGACAAAATTTCAGGAGGGTACGGTCTTGGAAGGGGAAGAAGGGACAGCAGGAGGTTACGAACAGGCGATTCAGTAGACTTCTGGAAAGTGGTTGATATTGTGGAAAATAAAAGAATACTGCTTTTTGCGGAAATGAAGCTTCCGGGCAAAGGCTGGCTTGAGTTTTTAATTGAAGATAAAAATGCAGTTGTTACGGCATATTTTATTCCTGACGGTCTTATCGGCAGGCTTTACTGGATGTCCATGCATTTTTTTCATAAGCTTATTTTCAGGGATATGGTGAGATCAATAGTTAAAAATTCGTGAGACTTTTTTCAGCTGTTATTCGTGGTCAAGCACAGCTCTGATTTTTTTTGCAAGCTCTTTTCTTGTATAGGGCTTCTGAAGAAAATTCATTCCTTCCGGAATAAGTCCGTGTTTTGCTATTGTTTCATTTGTATATCCTGAAACAAAAAGAATTTTTATGTTTTTATTTTTGGATTTAATGAATTCGGCAAGATCTTTTCCGTTTATTTCAGGCATTACAATATCGGTAATCAGAAGATCTGTGCCAATATACTTATCTTCAAAAAAATGCCTTGCATTTACGGAGGTTTCCGGGGCAGACACTCTGTAGCCGTAAAATCTGAGTATTGATTCTGTTATTTTTCTGACTGATTCATCGTCTTCCACATAAAGTATTTTTTCATTTCCTCTGAGTTCTTTTTCAGGTTCAAGGGTTCCCGGTTCAATGAAAATTTCTGCTCCGTCAAGAGGGATGAGTATTTTGAATGAAGTCCCTTTGTTTATTTCACTTTCAATGAAAACATAGCCTTTGTTCTGTTTTATTATTCCATAAACTGTAGAAAGTCCAAGCCCTGTACCTTTTCCTGTGACCTTGGTCGTAAAAAAAGGTTCAAAGGCTTTTGTTCTGGTGTCCTCGTTCATTCCGGTACCAGAATCTTTAAATATGACTGAGATATAATCTCCTGAAATTACCTCTGTTTCTTCAATTGTCAGTTTATGGGCTGTCATGTTTTCGGTTTTTATACTGAGAAGTCCTCCTTTTGGCATTGCATCCCTTGCGTTAACTGCAAGGTTTATTATTATCTGCTCGAACTGGACCGGGTCAAACAGGATTGTATCGGAAAATGCACTTAATTCTGTTTTTATGATTATGTCTTCCCCAAGAATTCTTTCGAGCATTTTAAGGTTGTCTTTAATAAGCCTGTTTGTTTTTATCCTTTCGGGGGCAGCAGTCTGTTTTCTGCTGAAAGCAAGAAGCTGGCTTGTAAGTTTGCCTGCTTTTATTCCTGCCTTGTAAATATTTTCAAGGTTTTCTTTTTTTTCAGGGTCTGATTCAACGTCAAGCAGAAGTTCGCAGTATCCGTTTATTATTGTAAGAAGATTGTTGAAGTCATGGGCAATTCCCCCTGCAAGCTGTCCTATTGATTCCATTTTCTGAGAGTGGACAAGCTGTTTTTCAAGCATCACTTTTTTTGTGATGTTTCTCATGAATTTTACCGCCCCAAGTACCTGACCGTTTTTTTCATTTATGATTGGATAGCAGAATA
>JBFWJK010000228.1:0-3606 GCA_050253255.1 Desulfobacteraceae bacterium
AAATCTCGTAGAAAAGGGAATAAAAGCATTTCTCCTGAAAAACGGAAAACTTTCGGTTGAATCATTTTCAAAAAAAGACAATTTCACACTTCATGATGAAATCCATATCTATTTTGAAGGGTATTTAAAAAATAATGTAGAAATTAAATAAATTGAAAATATTGATAATTCATCCCAAAAAAAGGTATACTTTAGAGGTTTGTTTGCTCCTCTGTCATATCCTGACAACTGGAGCAGAATAATGTTGATGGATAAAATCAAATCCGATTATAAATATTTTAAATCATTTTTCAGATAAAGGTATTTATGAAAGCTGTAATTCAGAGAACAGATTCTGCAAAAGTAGAAGTTGAGGGTAATATAACCGGAGAAATTAAAAAAGGGCTTCTGGTTTTTCTTGGAGTGACCCATGAAGATACTGAAAAAGAAGCTGATTATCTGTCTGATAAAATTGTCAACTTAAGAATTTTTTCAGACAATGAAGATAAAATGAATTTAAGCCTTCTTGATATTAAGGGGGAAATTCTTGTTGTGTCGCAGTTCACTCTTTATGCCGATACAAAAAAAGGAAGAAGACCGTCCTTTGTGAAAGCAGCAAGACCCGAAAAGGCAGAAAGTCTTTACAACTATTTTGTAAATTCACTCAGGGAAAAAGGACTCCGGCCGGAAACCGGCAGATTTCAGGAAATGATGAATGTTTCCATACTAAACAGCGGACCAGTAACAATTATAATTGATACCGATGACTAAAAAATTTTTAATTATCTTTATTTTTATTTTTTTTCCTTCCTCTGTTTTCAGTGCACAGAGATCTGTTGTTTTATTCGATGCTGAAAAAAACAGACCGGTTTATTTTGAAAATATTGAAGATCAGCTTATACCAGCATCAACAATCAAGGTTCTCACAGCACTCCTTGCAATTGAAAAATTCGGTCTTGACTACAGATTCAGTACAAAAGCCTTTACTGACAACAAAGGTAATCTTTACATAAAAGGATTTGGAGACCCTCTTTTTATTTCTGAACAAATTCAAAAATTTGCCCGTCAGATTGCATTTAAAACAGACATTAGAGAGTTTAACGATATTATAATCGATCAGAGTTTCTTTTCTCCTGCTTCAATAAATTTTGAAGGAACAAAAACCTTTTCTTCAAATCCATACGATTCCCCCAATAACGCTCTTGCGGCAAACTTTAATTCAGTATGCTTTGAAAAAAAAGATGGTTACTTTATATCATGCGAGAAAGAAACCCCGCTCATTAAAGAAATTCTTTTTTTAATAAAAAAATCAGGACTTGAAAGTGGAAGAATTCCTGTAGCTTCAATAAACAATGCTAATCTTTTGTATCCCGGGTATTTAATCAGATATTTTCTTGAACATGAAAAAATAAGCTTCAAAGGAAAAGTAAGGCTTTCTGACACTAAAGACACGGGCGATCTTACTGAAGTTACAGATTACAAGTCCGGCTTCACTCTTAAGCACATTATTGAAAAAATGCTTTTTTACTCCAATAATTTCATTGCAAATCAGCTTTTTCTCTGTCTTGGAGCAGACAATGATAAGGCTGATATTGAAAAATCTATTGCTTATTACAGGAATTATCTAAACAAAAGCGGCATTAATGCAAATGTTACAGAAGGAAGCGGTATATCCAGAGAGAACAGGATTTCAGGCAGTGATATGATAAAAATTCTTAAAAAATTCCAGCCTTTTTATCTTTTAATGAAAAAAGACGGAAACGGTAATTTTTATAAAACAGGAACTCTTTCAGGAGTAAAAAACCTCTGCGGCTATTATCTTGATAATGATAATAAAGTTTTTATTTATTCTATTTTTTTAAACGATTCTCAAAAAAATCCTTTCAATGAATTCTCCTTTCTCAAGGAAAAGGTAAAAAAGGATTTATAATTAATGAAAAAAATTTTTTTTGCCACTCTTTTAACTCTCTTTTTATTCTCTGCATCTGATGCTTATGATCAGACAGACTATTATCCTCCTGAATACCCAAACGGTCTTTATATTGAAACCGGAGGAGGAAGAAGCCCTGATTCTTTGTGGATCGAACTTGGAATGCTTGGAAACCCCACGGAATATATTGAGTACAGAGCTTCTTTAAGCCACCTTGGAGTTGAAAAGAACACCCAGGACAAAAATTACTTTACAGGGTTTAATATAGGAACAAGGATTAAATTTTCTTCACTGGTATCTCCTTTTATCGGAGCCGGTATATTCAGCGGATATGCCTTTGAGGATGTAACTGCAGATGATGACGGTAAAGATAACGACGGTGACGGTGAAATTGATGAGCAAAATGAAAAAAAAGCTGTGGTTGACGACATAATTTTCTGCTTTTACCCTGAAGCAGGACTTTATTTGCAATTTGAAAACAATTCAAAAATTTATCTTTCCTCCAAATATATGGTTTCAAGCGAGGAAGAAACAGGAAATTTCTTTTTGTTTACAATCGGCTTCTCATTTACATATTAACAATTCAAAAGACAAAAAAAGATATTTTATATGGAACCTGAAAAAGACCAGATATTTGATGAAAAAATGCTCTCGGAGCTTATCGAGGGAAAAAAAGCTGAAGAAATAGAATTGTTTTTTGATACTATCACCTCCTTTGAAACGGGAAGAATTTTTACAAGGCTTGATTCTGAAGAAAAGGAAGCTGTTTTAAAAAGTCTTTCCCCTGAAAAAGCGGCTGATCTTATAGAACTTATTCCTGAAACAGTTGCAGCTGAAATTCTCGAGGATATGCATCCAAGAGACGCTGCTGCAATAGTTACTGAAATTGAAAGTAATGAAAGAGCCGACATCATTTCAGAGCTTGATGATGATGCCGCAAATGCTATTTTGCATGAAATGGATCCTGAGGAAGCTGATGACCTGAAGCTTCTCTCAAGCTATTCTCCATCAGTTGCCGGCGGTCTGATGATCACCGAATATCTCTGGCACTATGAATCTGAAAAAGTATCTGATATTATAGATGATTTAAGATCAAACCAGGAAATCTACTCAGACTTTGATGTCCAGTATGTTTATATAGTTGATGACGAAAAAGTTCTCACAGGAGTTTTAAGACTGAGAGATCTTCTTGTTTCCCCTGGGAATAAGACAGCAAAAGACATAATGATAAAAAGTCCTGTAAGCATTGATCATAATACTCCTCTTTTCAGGCTGGATGAATTTTTTGAAGAAACCGGATTTATAGGCGCACCTGTAGTTGATTCCCAGGGTAAGCTAATTGGAGTAATAAGAGAATCAGATGTTGATGAAGCTCTTATCGATAAAAGCGATGAAACCTACCTTAAAACCCAGGGTATCGTGGGAGGTGAAGAACTCAGATCCATGCCTCTGTGGAAAAGATCTTCAAGAAGGCTTTCCTGGCTCACTGTAAATATTTTTTTCAATATAATAGCTGCAAGTGTAATTGCAGCATATCAGGACACCCTGTCACAGGTGATTGCACTTGCAGTTTTTTTACCGATTATTTCAGATATTAGCGGATGTTCCGGAAACCAGGCAGTTGCTGTTTATCTGCGGTAACTGAGACTCGTCCTTATCAAGCCTTTTGAGTTTTTAAGAGTCTGTCTCAAGGAAAT
>JBFWJK010000229.1:0-3500 GCA_050253255.1 Desulfobacteraceae bacterium
CTGCCATGAAAAAGAAGTGGATCCTTCACATATACTGCATGTCAGATCTCTTGGAACTCTTCTTTTACTTTTTCTTACATGTTTTTTTGTTATATTACCCGCATAGTCTTTTATGTTCAATTTTAATGCACCTGTCCATTATAACATCAATGCCGTTTTCAGTCAGAATTTCTGCAGCCTCAAGATTTTCAACTCCGAGCTGCATCCAGAATACTGACGGTTTCATTCTCAAAGCTTCGTCTACATGCGCCGGGACATGTTCAGAACCTCTGAACACATCGAGAATATCAATTTTTTCTTCAACCAAGTCAAGGTTTTCATGAACTTCAAGACCGAGAATCTCTCCGCCTCCGGGTCTTACAGGAAATATTTCATATCCGTTATCAATGAGATACTGTGCAACCTTGTATGAATCTCTCTCTTTTTTTGAGCTTATTCCAAGTACAGCAATTTTTTTTGACTTCTGCAAAATCTCTTTTATCTCATTACTGTCTGTTATTACTTTTCCTTTTGTCATAATTATCTCCTTGTTGCAGGGTCATCAATACAATGGTAATGTAATTTTGCCCTGATTATTATTCAGCTTTAAACAAATACTAAATACTTAATTCCAGGATTCAACCAAAATGACAAAAAAAACAATTTATCTTGTCGACGGGACTGCATACATTTACAGAAACTATCACGCAATAAGAAATCTTTCCACAAAAGAAGGAATTCCGACGAATGCAATATTCGGGTTCACCAGAACTCTTATAAATCTGCTCAAAGAAAAAGAGCCCGAATACATTGCAGTATGTTTTGATGCAAGAGGCAAAACCTTCCGCAATGAAATTTATGATCTGTACAAGGCCAACCGTCCGCAGATGCCCGAAGACCTGGCATCACAAATAGACGGAGTGAAAAGAACCGTTTCCGCCTTTTCCATTCCATGGTTTGAAAAGGAAGGTTTTGAAGCTGATGATGTAATTGGAACAATGGCAAGAAAAGCTGAAAAAAAAGGATTTAAAGCTGTAATAGTTACTGGAGATAAAGACCTGTCACAGCTTATAAGTGAAGATATTTCAATCTACGACCCAATGAAAAAAACTGAAATAACTTTAGATTCATTTAAAAAAGAAAACGGTTTTTCACCCGGGTTTCTTACCAATGCCATGGGACTTTCAGGAGACACTTCAGACAATATTCCGGGCGTTAAAGGTGTAGGCATGAAAACTGCCGCGAAATTAATATCAGAATATGAAACTCTGGAAAAAATCTATGAAAACCTTGATAAAATCAAAGGTAAAAAACTTGTGGAAAACCTTCAGGAAAACAGAGACAATGCTTTTTTAAGCAGAAAGCTTGCAGAAATTGAATGCTGTGTTCCATTTGAATTTGATCTTGATAAACTTGAAAGAAAAGAACCCCTGAAAGAAGAGCTGGCAAAATTATTCAGGGAGTTTGAATTTAAAAATCTTCAAAAGGAATTTCTGGATTCGACAGATGAACTTAAAAATTCATATAAATCAATTCATGAACCGGAAGAAATAAAAGAAATTGTTTCAAAAATCAAGAAAGCCAAATACTTTGTATTTGATACAGAAACAACAAGCATTAATCCGGTTGAAGCCGAACTTGCTGGCATCTCACTGGCTTTTTCGGAAACTGACATCTATTATATCCCGGTAAGACATGACAATGTCAAGACTGTGCCGCTTGAAGACCTGAAACAGGAACTTAGTACAATTTTTAAAGATGAATCAATTCAAAAAATAGCCCAGAATTTAAAATACGACCTCATTGTGTTAAAGAACCATGGAATTGAAATTAAGGGAAAAACATTTGACACAATGCTTGCGGCCTATCTTCTTTCTCCTGGAAGCAGGTCCCACGGCCTAAGTGACCTTGCCCTTGAATATCTCAACCACAAAATGATCGAATTTGACGAGATTGTGGAAAAAGGAAAGACTTTTAATCAGTCAGATTTTGAAAAAGCCTTTGTTTATGCCTGTGAAGATTCAGATATTACTTTGAGGCTCTACAAAATTCTGGAAAAGGAGCTTAAGGAAAAAAATCTTTTCAAACTTTTCCAGGAAATTGAAATGCCTCTTGTTCCTGTTCTGGCTGAGATGGAAATGGAAGGTATCTGCGTTGACAAAGACAGACTTGTTGAAATGTCCAAAAATTTTGAGCATGAACTTGAACTTATAGAAAAGGATGCTTTTGAATCAGCGGGTGAGGAGTTTAACATGAACTCTTCAAAACAGCTTGGAGAGATTCTCTTTGAAAAACTGAAACTCCCGACCCAGAAAAAAACAAAGAAAAAAACAGGTTATTCAACTGATATGTCTGTTCTTGAAGAGCTTTCAAAAACCCACCCTCTGCCCGGGCTTATCTTAAGACACAGAGAGCTTTCCAAATTAAAGTCAACTTATACAGATGCACTTGTTTCGCTCATAAATAAAAAGACAGGAAGGATTCATACATCTTTCAATCAGACTGTCACAGCAACAGGAAGGCTGAGCAGTTCAAATCCAAACCTTCAGAACATTCCTATACGCACGGAAAAAGGAAGAAAAATCAGAGAAGCCTTCATCCCCAGAAAAGACTGGATTCTGCTTTCAGCCGACTATTCCCAGATTGAATTAAGGCTTCTTGCCCATTTTTCAAAAGACCCCATACTTATTGAAGCTTTTAAAAATGACGAGGATATTCACTCAAGAACTGCAGAAGAAGTTTTCCAGACTCTTCCCGGAATGATAAACGATGATTTGAGAAGACAGGCAAAGGCTATAAATTTTGGAATAATATATGGAATGGGAGCTTTTAAGCTTGCAAATGAGCTTGGGATTTCAAGAAAAATGGCGCAAACCTATATAGACAATTATTATTCACGGTATAAAAAAGTTTTTGAGTTTATCGAGTCTGCAAAGGAAGAAGCAAGAAAAACCGGACATTCAACAACAATCTCAGGAAGAACAAGACCTATTGAAGAAATTAACAGCACCAATAAAAACAGGGTCATGATGGCTGAAAGAATTGCTGTAAACACAAAGATTCAGGGTTCTGCAGCTGATATTTTAAAACTATCAATGCTAAAAACCGCAAATCTTTTAAAAGAAAAAAAAATGGAGGCAAAACTTCTTCTCACTGTGCATGACGAACTTGTTTTCGAGCTTCCACCGCATGAAGAAAATGAGGCTATGGAACTGTTAAAGACTTCAATGGAAAAAATCATTGATCTTGACATTCCGCTTAAAATAAACATTGCATCAGGTAAAAACTGGTCTGAGGCTCATTGATGATAATTAAGCTCTGTCCCGGGACAAAGATGTCTTTTATATTCCATGACAAAGCCTGTCCCGGGCTCTGTTGCACGGAACGGGTCGCCATTACTTTTCTTCTTCCTCTTCTCCGGTCTCACCTTTATACTCAATATTGTGAACAGTATCGTAAATACCCTTGTAGACTTTTTGAAAATTTTCATGAAAAGCTGCCGGAGAAACTCTTCCCACTTC
>JBFWJK010000230.1:0-3472 GCA_050253255.1 Desulfobacteraceae bacterium
CCTCCAGTTTTAAGAGACTTATATCTCTATCCGCTGAAAGAATTGAAAGATATCTTATGGCATCGTGATCTTCAGAATTCCTTGTCTCCCTGACTTTATAGATAAAAGAGAGTATTGCCTTTTTAAAACCAGTTTTGTGGCTTATATCAGCTAAAAAAAGCATAATAGAAGTTCTGAAGGATTTATGCAGAGAGTACACCCGGTGAAATTTCAGATCAGTAATTTTTTTTGCAGTTAAAAATATTCCTTTCAGACCTTTTTCCTTCCCCCTTTTATCATAGACAATGACTTGATCTACCAGGGGGTCGTTTTCAATCAGAAGTCTTCCTGCAGGAGTTGTGAGAAAAAAAATTTTGCTGTCAGGATAAAGATCCTTAATACCTTTTATTACGGGTGTGGACAGTATAATATCTCCAAGAAAACCTGTCTGAACTATTAAAATCCTCATCAAACAACCTTTGGTCCGGCAATTGTATCCAGATATTCCTTCACGCCTCTTGAAACATTTTTAAATTCTTTTGTATATCCTGCTTTTCTTAAGTTGGTTATGTCAGCCTGTGTATAACTCTGATATCTTCCCTTAAGATGGTCAGGAAAGCTTATATATTCAATTTTTCCTTTGCCCATGAAGCTGATCACAGCATTTGCAACCTCATTGAATGTCTGGGCAGATCCTGTCCCTACATTGAATATTCCGGAAACCTGAGGGTTTTTAAACAGCCACAGATTAACATCAACAGCATCTTTTACATAGACAAAGTCTCTTCTCTGCCCGCCGTTTTCATAGCCTTCAATACCTTCAAAAAGCCTGCACACGCCATTGTCATTTATCTGGTTGTAAAAATGCCACGCTACACTTGCCATATTCTTTTTATGGAATTCCCTGGGACCGTATACATTGAAGTATCTAAGCCCTGCTGTCTGATTTTTTATTTTGCCCAGATACTTTCTAACAAAATTATCAAAAAGCAGTTTTGAGTATGCATAAACATTAAGAGTTTTCTCGTTTTTTTCATCCTCGTAGAAAACAGTATTGTCTCCGTAAACAGAAGCAGATGAGGCATATATAAACTGGAAATTTTTTTCCATTGATTTTAAAAAGATGGTTTTTGAATATTCATAATTGTTTTCCATCATGAATCTGCCGTTCCATTCTGTAGTGTCAGAACACGCGCCTTCGTGGAAAACTGCTTCTATATATTTCAGATCAGAGTCGTTGTTTTTTAATTTTTCTATAAATGAATCCTTATCCATATAATCATGGATTTTAAGATCTGAAATATTTAAAAATTTTTCACCCTGGGTAAGATCATCAACAACAATGATATCAGTTCGTCCGATATCATTAAGACCCTTTACTATATTGCTTCCAATAAAACCTGCTCCGCCGGTTACTATAAGCATTTATTATTCCTTTATTCTGTTAATCAGGTTGGTTGTACTGAACCCTTCAAGGAAATTGAGGGTTTTAACTTCTCCGCCGTTCTGAAGAACTGCCGATGCCCCGGCAATTTCATCTATCTGGTAGTCTCCGCCTTTTACAAGAATATCCGGGAGAACTCTTTCAATAAGATTTCTTGGAGTATCTTCACCAAATTCTATTATCCAGTCTGTAGATTCAAGTGCATCAAGCATTGTCATTCTGGTTTCAACAGAGTTTAAAGGCCTTTTTTCACCTTTAAGTCTTGTTACCGAGATGTCTGAATTCACAGCTACAATAAGTCTTTCTCCAAGCTTTTTAGCTTCTCTGAGATATTTTATATGTCCTGGATGCAAAATATCAAAGCATCCGTTGGTCATTACAATTTTTTCTCCCCGTCTTTTGGCTTCACCGAGAAGAGATATAAGTTCTTCAAGATTTACAATTCCCTTTTTTAGCGGTTTGAATTCCTTTTGAACTTCAGCTAAAATTACACTTTTCAATTCATCCTTTGTGGTAAATGCAGTTCCAAGCTTTGACACGACAATACCTGCAGCATAATTTGCAATTCTAACCGATGATACCAGATCTACTCCGGCTGCAAGAGAGGACGCAAGTGCCGCAACCACTGTATCGCCAGCACCTGTTACGTCAAAAACTTCTCTTGTTTTTGCCTTTATGTTGATGAACTCGTTTTCGTCAAAAATAAGGGTCATTCCCTTTTCGCCTCTTGTTATTAAAAGAGTGCTTAAATTAAGCTCTTTTATAAGGCCGCTTCCCTTTTTTATTATTTCCCTTTCATCATGGCATTTACCTACAACCTGTTCAAATTCAGAATAATTCGGGGTAATTATCGTTGCATTTCTGTATTTGGAAAAATCACTCCCTTTTGGATCGACTATTACAGGTTTGTTGAGGCTTACAGCTTTTTTTATCCATTCTTTTGTCGACTTGAGTGTTCCTTTGGCATAATCTGATATAACAACAACATTTGAATCTTTAATAGATTCTTCAAAATATTTTTCGATCCTGTCTCTTTTGATATTTGGAAACCCGTCTTCATGGTCAATTCTTAAAAGCTGCTGGTGCTGACTTATAATTCTGAGTTTTGAGATTGTTTTAGAGTTTTTTATTTTCTGGAATTTTGCCCTGATTTTAAATTCCCTGAGCTTGTTCTCCAGTGTCTTTGCGAGTTCATCATCTCCGGTAATTGCAACCATATCGCATTTTGCTCCAAGACTTCCGATATTCATGGCTACATTGGCACTCCCTCCGGGTCTTTCGTCGGAATTTTGAACTTTTACTACAGGAACAGGAGCTTCAGGAGAAATTCTTTTAGTTTCTCCATACCAGTATGAGTCAAGCATTACATCTCCTGCTACTGTAATTTTGCCTTTGCCCAGATTTTCTATCATTGGAATAAGTTCTATTTTCTTAAAATAATTATCCACAAAATTCCTCTTCAATTAGTTCACATAGAATATGGCCTATTAAGATATGAGCTTCCTGAATTCTTGCTGTCACGTTTGAGGGTATTATTATATTCAAATCTGCTATATCCTTTATTTTGCCGCCGTCTTTTCCTGTAAGAGCAATAGTGTATGTTTTTTTTCTTTTTGCCTCATAGAAAGCTTCAATTACATTTTGACTGTTGCCGCTTGTAGAAAGCCCGAAAACTGCATCTCCTTCGTTTGCAAGTCCCTGAACCTGCCTTTTGAAAATATCGTTAAATGAATAGTCGTTTCCTATTGCTGTGATAATAGAGGTGTCTGTTGTAAGGGCAATTGCAGGGATTGAATCTCTTTCCTTTTGGAATCTTCCAATCAGCTCTGCCGCAAGATGCTGGCTGTCTGCTGCAGAGCCTCCGTTTCCCATAAAAAGTATTTTATTGCCGTTTTTTAAAATTGAAGTTAGTTTTGAAGCAGCTTTTAATATAAGATCAGAGTTTTTTTCGACTTTATTTATTAAATCTATATGATCCTTAAATATATCTGATATGTTCATTTTTGCTCCATTTTATAATTTACAATGCAATTTTATAAATATAATACT
>JBFWJK010000231.1:0-3412 GCA_050253255.1 Desulfobacteraceae bacterium
TTACCATGGCATCCCCGTTCTTAAATAAAGATTGACATTTTCTCAAAATCTTCTATATCATTTTTTTCTGTTAATAAAAACACGGAAGTGCGTAGTCTCTGGTGAGGCTCCCGGACTTCAAATCCGGTGTGGGGCGCTAGAACCGTCCCGGGTGGGTTCGATTCCCATGCATTTCCGCCATAACCCGTTAAAAATATTAACAAAAAATATATCTCAAAGCCACAGAACCAGATTAATACTTTATCAGTATATGTAACATCAGCCGCAGACAAAAAAACTATTCCTTAAAATATTAAGACATATTTAAAAAAATGTTATACTTGCCGGTATAAAAAAAGCTCCGGCATGGCCAGAGTTTTTGAGGCATCACCTGAAATAAGATACAGGGATTTTACATGGTAATAAAAAGCAAATCTTTTTTAAAAGAAATAATAAAAAATGAAAAAGGTCTTAATGAACTGGAAAACTTTTGTCTTTCTTTCAACAATAAAAATTTCAGATCCTATCTCTTCCCAAAAAAAATTGAAAAACTTTACAGAGACACCTGCTTTCAGGCAGACAAGATAAAATATATTGTCTTTCTTCTCATAGGCGGACTTTTTTACGGTCTTTTTGCCTATATGGACATGATTATGATCAGGGATATCTATATTTTTGCATGGAAGCTGAGATTTTTAATTCTTGCCCCTGTGCTTCTTATCTGCATATTTCTGATTTATTATTCAAAAAAACCTTCGGTAATGGATTCTTCAATTATTTTCTGTCTTCTGGCCGGCATTTCTTCAATTCTTATAATGGTTAACACTTCAAAATATTATCTTGCGCCCCAGTATCACAGCGGAATTTTTCTCATATGCATTGCAGGACTCCTTATTTTCAAAATTTCTCTTTTAGCTAAATTTTCCTTCTCTGTTCTTACAATACTAACAACTTTATTTTTTTTCTTTTTCAATGAAAACCTGGTCTTTTACTCAAAATTCAACATAATATCAGTACTGTCAGCACTTGCTGCAGTTGCCTGCGCCTCATCAATTGAAAAGGAAATGACTGCAAGAAGATCTTTTATCCATTTTCTTTCACAGGAAATTACAACTCTGCACCTCGAAAAAAAAACAAAGCTTCTGGATATTCTCTCAAATAAGGATGAACTTACAGGACTTGCAAACAGGCGTTTTTTAAAAAAGCATCTTCAGCGCCTTTCAGCACAGACAGGAAACGGAATTTTCCCTGTTTCGGTCCTGTATGCGGATCTGGACAATTTTAAATCATATAACGACAATTACGGCCATGATGCAGGTGATATCTGTCTCAAAAAAACTGCTGAAATACTAAAAAATTATACCAACAGAAAATTTGACCTTGCCTCCAGATGGGGAGGAGAAGAATTTCTTATTGTACTTCCTTTTACAACAATTGAAGAAGCTTTTTACATTGCTGAAAAAATCAGAGCCGGGATTGAAAACCTTAATATTGAAAACAGATTTTCAGATGTCTCAGACAAAGTGACAATAAGCATAGGTCTTGCATTTTCTGAAAGTGCAGACTCTGATTTCGAAACAATTATCAAAAAAGCTGACAAGGCCCTTTATTTTGCTAAAAATTCAGGGAAAAATATGGTTTCAATAGCCTGAAAACAAAACCATGAACTTAAAAAGCTCAAACAAATTTTTTTAGTCCAGGCTTAACATTTATATTATTGCATAAAAAAATATGGACTATTCACTTTACATAAAACTCATCCGGAATTATAATCATAAAACAACATAGTCCGTCTGCCGGTGAGAGAAATAATATCCCTCCAATTATGATCAATAATCCTTCCTTATATTTAAAAGAAAAAGCCCATAAAGGCAGACGGGCCCTTTTCTTTTAAACTTTTAAAAAAGGTGAGAAAATGGATACAAAGTTCACTGATAAGGAAGCTTTTTTAGCTCTTTGCCTTGCCGTGGCTTCCCAGGACAATATTCTTGATGAAACCGAAAGAATTCCGCTCGTGGCTGGAATGAAAAAAGCAGGCCTTTTAGACTGTGAATATGAACTTAAAGATATTTTAAATTCAGCAATTAAAAAAATGCCTTCAGTATTTAATGACGGAGGAGCCTTTTCATTTGATGAAAAAAACCTTGAAAATTTCATAAAAAAAATAAAGGATTCCCTTGCTGAAGATAAAAGGGAAATTCTTTTCAATACGGCAGTTGATATAGCTGTTGCTGACGGTGTTCTTGAAATAAAAGCAGAACTTGTCTTTTTAAAGAAAGTACACGCTCTTTTGGATATTAAAAAGGATTTTCACCTTATAATAGAGGAAAAAGCCGGATTCTGATATCAGATGTATCGAAAAATAATTCATCTAGATATGGATGCATTTTACGCATCCATAGAAAAAAGAAACAACCCGTCATTAAAAAACAAACCTGTAATTGTTGGTGGCCTGCCAAACAGAAGAGGTGTTGTTTCAACCTGTTCATATGAGGCAAGAAAATTCGGTGTACATTCCGCAATGCCTTCGGCCAAAGCACTAAAACTCTGTAAAAATGCAGTTTTCATTGTTCCGGATATAGAAAAATACAGGAAAGAATCAAAAAAGATATTTGAAATATATAAAAACTATGCCGACGTAATGGAACCTCTTTCCCTTGATGAAGCATTCCTCGATGTGACCAAAGACAAGGCCTTTATCGGCTCTGCTTCCAAAACCGCTGAAATAATCAAAAAAGAAGTTTATGCAAAAACAGGACTTTGCGTTTCCGCAGGAGTTTCATACAATAAATTTCTTGCAAAACTTGCTTCTGACATGGAAAAACCGGACGGACTTACGATTATTACTCCTCAAAAAGCACCTGCAATAATTGAAAATCTTCCGGTTGAAAAATTTTTCGGCATTGGCAAACAAACTGCAAAAAAAATGCACTATCACAAAATTTTTACAGGTAAAGATCTTTTAAATACGGGAGAAGAAAAACTTTTAAGGCTCTTTGGCAAGCCCGGGAGACTTTTTTATCTTTTTGCTTCAGGCCACGACGAAAGGCCTGTTTTTGATCACAGAGAAAGAAAATCATGCGGAAGAGAAATAACATTTGATAAGGACATCAATGATATAAAAAAAATTATTCAGGTTATAAAACACCTCTGTGTCATGGTATCCGGACTGATAAAAACGATAGAGGTGAAACCTTTGACTGTAACATTAAAACTGAGATATTTTGACTTCCATACCATTACGAGAAGCACAACTGCAAATGTACCTTTTTTTGAGCCCCAGGAAATGTTTGCCCTTATTTTTCCTCTGCTTGAAAAAACAGAAGCAGGGAAAAAAAGCATCAGACTTCTTGGAGTAAGCGCCTCAAATTTTGAAAAAGAATCAAGCCTTCCCAAACAGCTTGTTTTTTATTTCTTTTACTATCAGTTACTA
>JBFWJK010000232.1:0-3324 GCA_050253255.1 Desulfobacteraceae bacterium
ATGTTTTGAATGGAACCGGTAAAACTGAATCAGCAAACTCAACCGGTAATATTATTGTGGGATACAATGAAGGCGGCAATATTTCCGGTTCTCATAATATAGTTGCAGGGACTTCCTGTAAAGCTTCTTCCTACGGAAGTATAGTTTCAGGGAAAAACAACAGCGCTTTAAAGCCTTATTCTGTGTCTGCCGGAGGAAGTGATAATGAAGTAAGCGGAATTTACGGAGTTTCGATAGGCGGAAGTTCAAATAAAGCTTCAGGTAAATATTCAACTGTTGCCGGCGGTGAAAAAAATAATGCAAAAGGTGATTATTCAATTATTGCCGGTGGAAAAAACAGAAGTGTTGTAAATGAGAATCCTCATTTTACGCAATAGCTTTTATGAGGGTGTCTGGAGGAAAGTTTATGAAAATTTTTAATATTTTATTATCTGTTTTTTTTCTCAGTCTTTTTCCTTTTCTGGTCTTTGCAGGAGAGCAGCATGCCCTGTTAATCGGAGTTGACAAATATGCAGATACTATGATCAAGGGACCTGGAACAGCTGTAAACGATGCCGGAGAACTAGGAGCAGTTCTGGCCGATAAATTTGGTTTTAAAACTTCTGTTCTTACCGGAGAAAAAGCAACAGGGAAAAATATATTAAGTAAAATAGATGAGTATTCAAAAAAACTTTCCAGAGAAGACACTCTTTTTATTTATTTCAGCGGTAAAACTGAAGTCGATCCTCTTAACGGTCAGTCATGGTGGATGCCGTATGATGCTTTTTACGGTGATACTCTTTCTTATATCGATTATTCAAAGGCGTCAGGAATTTTAAAAAATGTAAAAGCCGATACTTTTATTGCAACTAATTCTTCTCTGCCAAAAGATTATTCTTCTTTTGAACCCGTTAAATCAAAGTCAGGCTCAGGACTTGGCATAAAACTGATTTTAAGCTCTTCAGGCAATCAGTCTGCATCTTCTGTTAAATCAGGATTGAGCGTTCTTGGCTACTCTTTGATCAAGGCTTTTAAAGATGCTGATAAAACAGAAGTTTCTGCAAGTATAATATCTGAATCTGCAAAAAAAAATGCCCTGGCTCAGGGTGTCAAACTCGATTTTAAGGTTTTAGGTATGTCTCCTGTAAAAACAGGCGATATAAAATTTGTAAACTTATCAGTAAAAAAAGAAATTAAAGAGGCCTCCATTGAGAAAAAAGAATCAAAACCAGTGGAGATGGAAGAATCGGTTTTAAATCTTTTTTCTAAACCTGCGGGTGCAGATTTATTTATTGATAATAAATTCAGAGGGAAAACACCTGTTGAAAAAATTATTCTTAAACCTGGGACACATTCTTTAAAATTGTCTAAAGAAGGTTATAAGGAAAAGACAGAGTCTTACACAGCAGGTTTAAACGACAATAAAAAACTTGAAATTGTTCTTGAAAAACTTCCTCCTGAAAAAGGAAGTCTTACAATTAAACTCAATCCGGAGAAAGGCAGTGTAAAGTTTAAAAATAAGGATATTGATTATAAAAATAAATTACCGCTTGAGCCAGGTGTTTATGAACTTATTTTATCTGCACCTTTTTTTAAGGAAAAAACAGTATCTGTAGAAATACCTGAAGGAAAAAATGTTGTAAAAGAAGAAAACCTTACTCCTTTAATGTCTTATACCAATTCAATCTCCCAGAAATTTGTCAGAATAAAAAATGGTGCGTTTATGATGGGTACTCCTGAAAGTGAATTCAGGAGAGATCCAGATGAAAATTTACATAAAGTAAAAATTTCAAAAGATTTTTTTATTATGACAAAAGAAGTGAGTTTAGAAGAGTGGAAAAAATTTGTTGATGAAACAGGTTATAAAACAGAGTCTGAAAGTAAGGGAGGAGCTCTTGCGTGGATTGGATATAAATGGGATAAAAGCTGGAAATATTCCTGGAAGAACCCCGGGTTTGAACAAAGCGGTAAAGAGCCTGTTACCTGTGTTACATACAACGATGCAGCGGCTTTTGCGAAATGGCTTTCAGAGAAAGAGGGGTTAAATTATACTCTGCCTACTGAAGCTCAATGGGAATACAGCTGCCGCGCCGGCACAGAATCTGTATTTTCCTATGGTAACTGTCTTCTTGATACTCAGGCAAATTTTGCCGCAAATTCAAAAAGAGAAGACTGTCCAGAGGGTAAAAACAGGAACAGAACTGTTGAAACCGGAAAGCTTGAACCAAATAAATGGGGCCTTTTTGATGTTCATGGCAATGTAATGGAATGGTGTCTTGATTTTTATTCAAATTATCCTGAAGAAAGTCTTTCAGATCCTTCCGGTCCTGAATCAGGTGAGTATAAAGTGGTTAGAGGCTGCGCCTGGGAAACTGATATAAATAACTGCAGAGCCGGCAACAGGTTCAGTGAACTGCCTGATTCTGCAAAAAACAATATCGGATTCAGGCTGGTTCTTAATCCTTAAGCAATAAGGTATGAAAAATGAAAAAAATTTTTATGATTGTACCTTTATTTTTGTTTTTTAGCTCAAATTTATATTCTTCATCTTTTGATGAATTTAAAAAAATGACTAAATCAGACTTCAAGTCCTATTCTGACGGTGTTGAAAAAGATTTTGATAAGTATAAAAAAGAGCTTCAGGAAGCCTTTGATGAATATAAGAAAAAAATTTCTTTGGTTTGGGGAGAAAAAAACTCTTCTGTTTCCGACAATAAAAGATATGTAAGCTATTTCAGTGGTTTGAGGGAAAGAAGTATAATAGATTTTGAAAAAGGAAGTGTAAAAGTTGAAATTATTATAAATTCAAATGAGAACAACGAAGAAAATATCAGAAAGATTCTAACCTCTTCAGTTGCCAGAGCTGTTACTCAGAAAGGTGATCTGAGATCAATCACCGAAATTTCAAAAAAACCTGAAACCTTCCAAAGCAATGATGCTGATTTTGTTTTGAAAAATCAGGTACGAGATAAGAGTGGAAATATTGTTTCCCCTGAAAATGCTGATGTTTTTGCTTCAGAAACAGTGAAGCAGAAAAAGTTTGAAACTATGAGAATCAAAGATGACAATAGTAATGAAAAAATTGTTGTTTCCATTGATTTCCCTCTTGCTGAAGATCATATCAAAAAAAGAGCTCTGCAGTTTATTGATATTGTTATTCCTGAATCTAAAAAAAGGAATATTGATCATGAACTGATTTTTGCAGTAATGGAGACAGAAAGTTCTTTTAACCCCCTTGCAAAATCACCGATTCCTGCTTTTGGCCTGATGCAGCTCGTTCCTACAACTGCAGGAAGGGATTCCTACAGAATGGTTTATAAAAAAGATGTTGCACCTTCTGATAAG
>JBFWJK010000233.1:0-3255 GCA_050253255.1 Desulfobacteraceae bacterium
ATCCCACAAATCAGCTCCATTAATAAAAATAACAGGAAGGGGAGATACAACATGTATAGATTCATACCTGACCCCTGTTTTAAAGGAATATACCAATAATTTTATAAACGAGCTTTTAAAAGGTAATGAGAGCAAAAGAAAAAACTTATCTGATAAGATCCTTTTCATGCATTCGGGAGGTGGTCTTGTAAGCTCTGATATGTTCATGGGAAAAGAGAGCATATTATCAGGTCCTGCCGGAGGTATTGCAGGAGCTGTAAAAGCATGCGAACTTGAAAATGAATCAAAGCTTTTATCTTTTGATATGGGCGGAACATCCACAGATGTTTCCCATTACAGCGAAGAATTTGAAAGGGTTTATGAAACCGAAGTCTCAGGCGTTAAAATATTCTATCCAATGCTGGACATTCACACAGTTGCAGCAGGAGGCGGAAGTATTGCAGATTTTGACGGTGAAAAACTAAGGGTAGGTCCACATTCCGCAGGTTCAGATCCAGGTCCTGCATGTTACAGAAATAACGGTCCTCTTACTGTTACAGACTGCAACCTCTTTCTTGGAAGAATCAGAAAAGAATTCTTTCCAAAGGTTTTCGGCAAAAATTCAGATCAGGAGCCAGACACAGAAATTCTTGAAGAAAGGTTTAAAGAGCTTAAAAACAAGATCTACAATGCCACAAAGAAATCTATGACTGAACAGGAAATAGCATCGGGTTTTTTAAAAATCGCATCTGAAAAAATGGCATCTGCAATAAAAAAAATATCACTTCAAAAAGGACGGGATGCAAAAAAATATATTCTCTGTTCATTCGGAGGTGCAGGAGGTCAGCATGCCTGCGAAATTGCAGACATTCTTTCAATGGAAAAAATACTTATTCATCCATATGCAGGAGTATTGTCTGCATATGGAATTGGAGTTTCAGACAAGTCTAAGGTTATTGAAAAGTCTTTAAACATAAGCCTTGATAATAAAAATCTTGAGATTGCAGATAAAGAGTTTGAAAATCTTTTAAACGAGCTTTTAATTTCTCAATCCATAAACCCAGACATTATAAACAAAAAAATTCTTTTAAAATATCAGGGAAGCGATATCCCGGTTGTTGTAAATTATTCAGGAAGGATTGAAAAAATAAGAGAAGAATTTAACATAAATCACAGGCTTCTTTTCGGTTTTTTAAGAAAAAGCCAAAACCTTGTTATATCTTCAATATCTCTTGAAATAATTGAAAAATCTGTTATCCCCCAATTTAATACAGACTTTTCAGCATCAGAACCAAAACCTGAAAAAAGAGTAAAAGTTTTTTTTAAAGATAACTATCTTGATACAGACATATATAAAAGGGGAAATCTTATTCCGGGTTTTAAAATAAGCGGTCCTGCAATAATTACTGAAAAAACAGGTACAACTCTTGTTTTACAAGGCTGGACAGCACAGGTAAAACCATCAGGAAATCTTATTCTTACAAAAGATAAAAACATTAAAAAAAATATTACTCAAAAAATAGATATTGAAAATCCAGATCCTGTTTATCTTGAAATATTTAACTCACTTTTTTCATACATTGCCCAGGAAATGGGAATAACACTTGAAAAAACAGCCTACTCTGTAAACATAAAAGAGAGAAAAGATTTTTCCTGTGCAGTTTTTGATTCAAAAGGAAATCTTGTTGCAAATGCTCCTCATATTCCGGTTCACTTAGGTTCCATGGAATCTTCTGTTACAGGTCTTTTAAACAATGTAAAAAATATAAGTTCCGGAGATATTTTTGTTTCAAACAATCCTTTAAAAGGCGGAACCCATCTTCCAGACCTTACTGTTATTTCTCCTGTGTTTGAGTCAATGATTAAAAAGACTGATAAAGCCAAAGACACGTTATTATTTTTTGTTGCATCAAGAGGTCATCACAGCGATATAGGAGGAATAAGTCCCGGATCAATGCCTTCAGACAGTAAAACTCTTATGGAAGAAGGAGTAATATTAGACAATGTTAAAATATTTGAAAATCATACTTTTCTTGAGGAAAAATTAAGAAAAATACTTCTTGATTCAAAATATCCGTGCAGAAACCCCAATTCCAATATTTCAGACATAAAATCACAGGTTGCAGCAAATACAAAAGGTATAAAAAGCCTTGAAAAGGCAGTTTCGGATTATGGTCTTGAAACAATAATAAAATACATGGAATTTATTAGAATTAATGCAAAAAATTCTGTTGAAAAAAAGATAGATTTCATTAATCCCGGCTCCTTTGAAATAAAGCTTGATAACGAGTCTGTAATAAGGGTTAAAATCTCAAAAAGTAAGAACAGGCTTAAAATCGATTTTTCAGGAACTTCAAAGGCTTCAAAAGATAATTACAATGCACCGGAAGCAGTTACAAAGGCCGCAGTTTTATATGTACTGCGAACCATAGTAAATGATGATATTCCTCTAAATTCAGGATGCCTTGAACCTGTGGATATTATAATACCAGAAGGTTCCATTCTTTCACCTCCTGAAAACTCTGCCCTTTGTGCAGGTAATGTGGAAATATCCCAGGTAATATGTGATCTACTTTTTTCAGCTTTAAAAATACTTGCGTCTTCCCAGGGAACAATGAACAACATAACCTTTGGAAACAAAGACTATCAATACTACGAAACAATCTGCGGAGGTGCACCCGCAGGCAATGGATTCAACGGAGCAGACGCAGTTCACACACACATGACAAACTCTCTTATTACAGATCCCGAAATCATGGAATCAAGACTTCCGGTTATTTTAGAAGAGTTTTCCATAAGAGAAAACAGCGGAGGAAAAGGAAAGTTCAGCGGAGGATGCGGAGTAAAACGAGTAATAAAATTCAATGAAAATATGGATGTTTCTTTTCTTACAAATAAAAGGGTTTATCCTCCCCACGGAATAGAAAAAGGTGAAAGCGGAAAACCAGGCGAAAATATAGTGGTTTATAAGGATGGAAATACTTATAAGGCAAAGTATTCAGAGGCTGTTTCTTTGTCTGCCGGAGATAAAATTGTTGTTAAAACTCCTGGCGGCGGTGGTTTTGGCGGGGGTTGATTTTACGTTTTTTGGAAAAAAGCTTGGCAAAAAACTTTTGGAATATTGGATAAGAATCAGGGTATTAATTTGGTGATAAATAAATACAAAAAAAGTAATATGAAATGCTGTTCATCCTTCTGCCGAACAAAAAAAATTCATGCAGCAGAAGAAACTGCTTTAAAAAAAATGAGTGTCTCAAAATAGGATAGAGAGAAAAA
>JBFWJK010000234.1:0-3195 GCA_050253255.1 Desulfobacteraceae bacterium
AACTGATTTTTTTATGGTAGCAGGGATTTTTTTTATTTCAACTTTTTTAAAAAAATACAGGAGACGCATTTATTTATATGTAACTTAATTTTTATTCAAATCGGTCTTGACATGGGGTCCACTTTAGTCTGCACATCCGGTTATGAAAAAAATGATCCAGACAGCCGCAATCGCCCTGGAAATGATTTTAGTTTTTTGTGTCACGGCGTATCCTTTTCCCACAGCTTGGTCAAATAACAGGTAAAAAGCAAAATCGTTAGAATTTATATAAAGTTATTAAAAGGAGGTCAAGTGGGGAAATTTTATACATCAGTATATAAACGGCAGGGGATTATCCTGAAAAAAGCCCTCTTTTAAGGAGCATGGGAAAAAAATAAGCTTTAATAAATAAAATAAAGCTCCAATAGATTTAGAGTTCTCCGTTTTTTTTAAGTTTTTTATAAGCTTTTTCAAGATTTTTAAGAACATTTTCTGCGTCCGGAGTCTTTTTTGAAACAACAAAATAAGCACCAAAGGATGAGACTGTATTTTCTTTAAGCCCGGGAATTTCAAAATTCTCAAGAGCTTTTTTTGCAGGATTTTCATAATCGAGCAGATAATTAGCCCGCTTTGCCTTGAGCATTCTGAATGCAGCCTTGTGGTCATTGGTTTCTATATAGTCCACCTGGTTTTTCGGATCCATAATAAAGTTTATCCAGCCTCCGTAACTAAATCCTCTGATAATAATGACTGAGTTATATTGAAGATCGTCTTTTGCAGTAATGTCTGGAAGATCTTTTATTCTGTATGCTTTCAGAGTTATTTTCAAAAGTTCTGATTCGCCTTTGTATGTGGTTCCTTCAAAATCGGGTATGGTTTTAAGGCCTATCCATAAATCAAGTTTTCCTTTGGCAATGTAGTCAGACATTCTTTTTACGGGATATGAAGATGCATTCCAGTCATAACCTGCTTCAGGTATGACTTTTGCCGCAAGGTCGATCAGAATGCCCTCCGGCTTTCCTTCCGGAGTTGTAGAAAAAACCGGGGGGAATTCAATATAACCGACTTTAAGAGTGGCAGGATGGCAGAGACCTGTAAAAAAAATAAGTGAAAAAAAACTTAAAGCCATTTTTTTCAGAAATTTAAAGTGAACCATTGTCTTGATATTCCCTAAAAAAGTTTTCATGCCTTCTTTTGGCAGAGCGTTTCAATTTTATTTATCCGGTCAAATTTATTAAGGCTTAAAAGAAAGAAATTTTTATTTATATACAGCAAATTTAAAAATCTCTCAAATACTGACTTGAACAGACCTGCCTCATGAAAAATTCAGATCATTTCTGTGTTTTTTTATAAATTCCTTTCCGGATTCATATCCCGAATCATAAAGAGTCTTAAGGTTTGAGTAAGACCAGTCAAGGACATAGGGCCATTGAGACTCGGGAATATTGAAAGGGATTTTTAAGAGTTTCCTTTTGTTTTTTCCGGTGTTGTATTTGAGTTCAAAAATTTTTGTATCATCCCTTGCAATCTCAACAAGAGGCGCAATAATTGACAGCACCCATGCATCATAAATATTTTTCGGCTGTCTTATCAGTTTTTCTGTACCAAGAATATCAAAAACAACAATAGTATCAACCTCAGGATGATTGTTGACAAGACTTTTGTAGTTGAGGGCATCTACTGATGCGCCTTCAAAGTAATAATTCCCGTTCATTTCGTAAGGGGGATAAATAAAGGGAAATGCAAATGAAGCATGGAAATGGTCCGGGGTTATTTCCTTTTTTGAAAAGTTTTCCATTTCCATTTTATTTATATTGTATGCGTTGATATAAAAATCCTGTTTTATGGTTTTCAGTTTTTCAAAATCAACCACCTTTTCAACAAAGGGAACGTTTGCACAAAGGCCTTTACTTGAATAATTAAGATCTGAGGGGCATAGAGTGTTTATGAGAAGAGAAAACATATCCTTGTAAAGTCTTTCAAAATCATTTTGAGGAGGTTCATTTAGAATGCCTGTTAAAAACGGGTTTGCATATACCATGTTTCTGTATAGTTCTGCGGCCTGTCCCGGCTTGTTGAAAACTTTGTAGTTTACAGGCAGCATGTCGTAAATAAAATCACTTATACTGAAGTTTACGGTGTTTTTGAGGGCTTCCAGCGGTGATGCGTCTCTTGGTGCTGTATAGAATGTCCGATGAGGGCTCCTGCTCCGGAAGTGGAGATAACGTCAAACTGAACCTTTTCTTCAATAAACGCTGCAAGAGCCCCTGCCATTAATGTTGAATTGGGAGCTCCGCCCCCCAGAATAAGTGCTGTACTCATTTTTTCGGTCTCCCTGATGAAGTAGTTTGGAATGAATGTTCTGTCGAATTCAAAAACTTGCGTTGAAAAATTTTGAAAGTCGTTAAGTCTCGGCTTCCATAACAAGATATTCAGACACCTGCTCTGATTCCGGCGGGAAATCTTGCTGTGAATCTGATTTTTAACTGAGCTTGTGATTTAGTGCTTTTCTGAAATCTTGCTTTTAAACTGGAAAAAATAGTAAGATAATTTTAAACAAATCAGGACGGTTGGTCAAATGAAAATAAAATGCATTGTTGTTGATGATGAAAAACCGGCAAGGGATGAACTTGTTTATTTTCTGTCTGAATTAGACTTCATTGAAGTCTGCGGAGAAGCGGGATCTGTTGATCAGGCTTTCAGGCTTATAAAAGAAAAAGACCCGGATCTTGTTTTTCTTGATATAGAAATGCCGGGCAGTAACGGTTTTTATCTTATCGAGCAGCTGGAAAAGCTTGAAAAAATACCATACATTGTTTTTGCCACAGCCTATGAGAACTACGCAGTGGAAGCTTTTGAAAAAGACGTACTCGACTACATATTAAAACCTTTTTCCTTTGAAAGGATAAAGGATGCGGCTCTTAAGGCAGGAAAAAGGCTTGAAAAGAGCAGAACCGAAAAATCGAAGCTTCAGGAGTTTGAATATGCGGTTTCAAAAATTCCTGGTTTTTCGAAAATTCCCCTTGAATCAGAAAACAGAACCATACTGGTTTCTCCTGATGAGATTTTTTTCTTTGAATCCCTTGGCAAGGATATAAAATCCTTTTTGTATGAGGATGTTTTTCTTCTTCCCGGTGATGCAACAATGGAAAAGCTTGAAAAACGCCTTTACTGGAAGGGCTTTTTCAGAACACACAGAAGATTTATAGTAAACAA
>JBFWJK010000235.1:0-3175 GCA_050253255.1 Desulfobacteraceae bacterium
TTTATGGTTTCTTCCAGCTGGTCATTGTAAAGATTGAATATGGCTCTTTTAAGGTTGTCAGAGCCAAGTTTTCTTTTTATCTTGTTTATTCTTTCTTCCAGAAGACAAGACTCAAAATTTCCGTATTCCTTTGTTATCCGCTTAATTCTTTCTTTTACAGGGAGATCAATGTTGATGAGCGGGGCATTTTTCATATTTTTTCTGATTCCAACCGGAATAAAAAGACCTCCAATCCCCGGGCTTTCATTTTCAATCCACACGGGTTTGTTAAAATCAAAGTCAAAAATATTTTTAAAAAGATTATTTTCAAACTGCTGAGGAGACGGCTGGATGTCCTGTCCAAGATCACCGAACGCAGAGCCTTTGTGGCAGGCGATTTTTTCGAGATCTAAAACCTGTTCGCCTTTTTTTTCAAGTTCTTTTAGAATATCTGTTTTACCACACCCTGTTTTCCCTCCAAGAATGACAAAGTGAATTTTTCTTTCAAAAGTTTCAAGAACAAGCCGGCGAAAACTTTTATAGCCGGAGTCAAGCCTTTGAACATTAAAACCAGATGTGTGAAGGAGCCAAGAAAAAGACTGGCTTCTCATACCTCCTCTGTGGCAGTAAACAAAAATCTGCTGGTTCTGGTCATCACAGACAAGATCATAAATTTGTCTGACAAAAGAATGAAGTTTAGGCTGAACATATAAAAGCCCTTTTAATACAGCCTCCTTTTTCCCGGTCTTTTTATAAATTGTCCCTACATCTTTTCTTTCCTTATCGGAAAAAAGCGGAATGTTTACGGCATCGGGGATATGTCCTTTAAGATATTCAAGTGGAGATCTTACATCTATTATGAGTTTATTGTGTGATTGTTTTATAAACTCGAGCGGTTCAAGGGAATTAAATGTCATTGTAAAACTGCCTTTAAAAATTCAAATCAGGAGAATATATAATGAAAAGAAAGTATTTGGTCAAGGCGAGTTTTTAAGCTTTATGTACTGTCTTTAATGAAAAATATTATAAAAAGCCTGCCCCGAATGAGGGCAGGCTTTTTATGATCACACAAGTTTTTTTACAGATTCAATAATTCTGTTGTAGTCAGGTTCCTTGGTCACATCGTCAAGAATTACAATATCTCTGATGACTCTTTGTTCATCAAGAACAAATACAGCCCTTGCCAAAAGCCTGAGCTCCTTTATCAGTACTCCGAAGGCATTTCCGAAAGATGCTTCCCTGTGGTCTGAAAGTGTAACTACCTTGTCAACATTATTGGCTCCGCACCATCTTTTCTGTGCAAATGGAAGATCCATGCTTATGGTGAGAATTTTTATATCATCTCCAAGCTTTGCAGCTTCAGAATTGAATTTTTGTGTCTCGATATCGCATACAGGGGTATCAAGAGAGGGTACAGCAGAGATAACAATAATTTTTGATTTAAAATCTTTCAATGAAACAGTATTCATATCATTATCCACAACTGTAAAATCGGGAGCCTTTTCTCCTGTTTTAAGTTCAGGACCTGTCAGGGTAAGGGGATTTCCATCAATTGCTGTAACTCCTTTTCTTTCCTGCATAACATGCTCCTATTTTAAAGTTTTAATGTAAAATTAAGTTAATACAGTAAAACTTTGAGTCAAGGTTAAAACTTTGTTGATTGCTGGTGGAGCAGGTTAAAAAAAGAAATTCCATGAAACCACAGCTTCGGTATTATCATTTTTTCTTATGTTTTCATAAAAAAATTCAAAGGTTAAGTGATTGTTTCTTGATACTTTGAAATTATTGGTTATTCCTGCCTCAAAAAGAGAATGGCAGTCATCGGGTACAAATCTTAAAAATCTTGAAAAAATATTAACTTTGAAATTTTTATGTGGGAGAGCAATTAATCCGCCGGACATGCCAAGCCCAAGGTCAAAATTATGTTTAAGGTTTCCGCCTGCCTCGGCTCTTTGCTCAAACAGGGTGTAGGCAATATATTTGTCGCTTGAAATGTTCCAGGCAAACCCGCCTCCTGTTCCGAGCTGATAGATCAGTGCATTTTCCTTTCTGTGGTTTAATTTCCTTATGAATCCGGTTTCAACTTTCCATGAAATCGGTCTGAAAATTTCATCTCTGGGAGAGATCGATTTTATGTCAAGTAAATCGAGCTGCTCTAAAAAAAGTCTTTTATCTTTTGTGAAATATCTGATCTTTGTATCGAGAAATTCTATTTTAACTCCCTTGTCCTGAACATAATCTGTATCTGAAAGATCTGTAAAGGCCGGCCTGAACCTTAATTCCTGGAAAAAATCATCATCTGAAATTCCTGCACTCAGAGTAATTCTGTTGGAATCGTGGCCAAGATCCGGACGCTCAGGAATTTCCGGCTGGATTTCAATTTCTGATTTACCAAGGGTGCTTCTGAGTCTTAATAGGCTTATAAGTACAGATTTATAATTTTCTTTTGAAATTTTTTTATCTACAAGAAAATAGCTTGTAAGTTCTATTGAAAGGTCAAGAACATTTATTTTTGTCTGTCGGTTTAAATTTTCTTTTTCAAGAATTTTTCCCGGGTGTTTGCTCTTAATAAGAAGCTTTGCAAGTTTTTGTTCATTTTTACTCAGAAGGCTTTGTCTGTATCTGATTGATGAAGTTCTTGAAGGCCTGAAGTCTGCTGACTCTATCAGGTCTTCATCTTTCATTGCTTTTATTGTGTCAACTGGTATTACAACTGTCTTGAACCTTTTTACAAGGTTTGTCTCAGGTCTTGCAGCTTCAATAAGATAAAGCAGATTGTATGAACAGTTTTCCTTGAAAAAATAATAATCAGTGTAAATATTTTCAAGCTCTGTAATATGCCATATCATTTTTCTTACCTCATTTTCGGTAAGATTGAGCCTGTATTCCCAGATATCTCTCTGGTTTATGTCTGAATATTCCTGAATTTTTTTGTAATAGGGCATAACAGCGTAATACCCTTTGAAAAAACCGAAGATGCCTCTTATGGCAAAGTCAACTCCGTTTGTGGAGTCAGCTCTTGCAGCATAATTTACAGAATCTGAAAGTCTTGCGCTTTTATATCTTGTGTTTATGGTCAAAAAAGTATGACCAAACATTGAGGCAGGATTATTCATATCATATGTTGGAAAAATAACACTTACCTGTACAGGCTTTATATTTTCAAGTTTAAAGCATTTTAAGACATCAGAGACAA
>JBFWJK010000236.1:0-3128 GCA_050253255.1 Desulfobacteraceae bacterium
CCTGGAATTATTATGTTTGTTTTTGAAATCAGATCGCTCAGCTTTGCTTTGGTGAGACCTGTCTCAAGAAGTCTTGCATCATCAAATTCTACATAGATTCTTTCATTCTGTTTTCCCGCTATTTCCACTTTTGCGGCATCAGGCAGCTTGATAAGCTCATCTCTTATTTCATCAGCGATATCATTCATTTCAGCAAAAGAGTAGCCTTCGGCTGTAAGTCCTACAATTATTCCGAAAACATCTCCTGCCTCGTCATTGATTTTTACTGAACAGCCTTCAGGAAGATCTTTTTTTACATCTTCAACCTTTCTTCTTATACGGTCAAAAACCGGCTGAAGATCATATACATTCTCCTTTAAGTTTATACTGACTATAGATATTCCTGTTCTTGATTCGCTTGTAATGTAGTCAACTTCAGGTATTTCCTGTACAACTTTTTCTATCTTGTCTGAAATAAGGTTTTCTACCCTGTCCGGACTTGCTCCCGAATATGTGGTCACAACATTCATGTATCTGATAAGAAAAGGAGGCATGTCGTCACGGGGCATTGATTTAAAGTATGACATTCCGCTTATTATGATTACAGCAAGTATGGAAAGCGTAAGCACATAATTTTTTATGGAAAATTTTGTAAGCATTTTTTTCTCCGGAATCTTTATTCAAGCCTGACTTTAAGTCCGCTGGAAAGTTTTGAAATACCTGCTGTTACAATAAGCTCGCCGTTTTCTATTCCGCTTGTTATTTCAAATCCCCTGTCAGTTATTTCTCCTGTTTCGACTTTTCTTTTTTCAACTGTTCCAAAACCGTCTTTTTCAGGTCTGACTATGTAGACAAAATTGCCGGAACTGTCTTCTCCAACAGAATGAATGGGAACCATGAGATTTCCCGAAGATGAAAGATTTTTAAAATCAAATCTTACATCAGCAGGCATTCCCGGTCTGATTTTGGATGAAGGATTTATAATTTCAATTTTAACCGGATAGGTGGAAGACTCCTTGTCTATGCTGTATGAAACCTCTGTTACCTTTCCATTGAAAATCTTGTCTTTTATGGAGTTGAATTCTATCTGGGCAATATCACCCTGTCTGATAGAGGAAATATAAATTTCAGGTATTCCGGTACTTATTTCCATGATGTCAAAGGACTGTATTTCAAGAAATACCTGGCCTGCATTGATATTTTCACCTTCTTCGGCAGATTTGCTTGAAGCAATACCCGATACCGGAGCAAAAAGCCTGTAGTATCCAAGCTCTCTCTGCTGCAGTTCAGCATTTCTTTTATCTGCAAGCCAGGCTGCATTTGCATTGGCAAAATTATCCTTTGCAGCTTCATATTCGTTTAAGGAAATATTGTTGTTCTCATAAAGGCTCTTAAGTCTTTCAAGGTTTGACAGAGCTGTTTTTCTGTAAACTTCTGACCTGTTAAGAGCTGCGATCATTTTTTCATATTTGATCTGAGCGTCTGAATCGTCAAGTTCTGCAATAAGAAATCCCTTGTTTACCCTGTCGCCTTCACGAACATTGATTTTTTCAATTTTTCCTCCAACTCTGAAGCTCAATCTGGAAATTTTTCCTGATTTGGAAACCCCAGAAAAAGTTCTTGAATATTTGTCGCTTGCGTTAAAAACCTGAATATATTTTACAGGCCTTATGACCTCCTGCTCCTGAATTTTATTCTCATCTGAGCATGAGAAAAGAGCAGAAACCATAATAAGAACAAGTGCTGTTTTGACTGTTGAGTGCATTTTTGCTCCTGACTGGAAATTAATTGGTTTCTATGTAGTTTTTCATTTTTTCATTAAACATCATATTTTCCTGTTCTGAATAAAAAAATGAAAATCTTCCTATTGTTCTCTGGAGATTGAATACCGCAGACAAAAAGTCATATACTGAATTCATATGACTTAAGTCCGCACTTAAAGACTCATTTTGTGCATTTACAAGTTCAGTCACAGAGACTTTGCCCCTTGCATAGAGATCCTGAACAAGAACAAGGCTTTTTTTTGCATAATCGGCTGATGTTTCAGAGGCTTCAAGGTTCATTATTTTATTGAGAAGATCAAGGATAGATGACCTCACATTTATCTCTATGGTTTTTGAAAGGTTTTTTATCTCGGTTTCAATTTTTTCAATATTAATTTCAGTCTTTTTCCTGTTCAGGTTTATTTTTCCCTTTGAATAAAGAGGCCAGGAAAGATTCAGTGCAATTGTCCATTCATTGTCTTCCGGATCTGCACCTTTAACATCTGAACCTTCTCCGCTTCTGTCAAAAATATGTGAAGCCTCTCCTGCAACCGTTGCAACAGGAATAAACCTTTCTCTTCTGTATCTCTTAAGCTCTCTTGAATATGCTTTGTAAAGAAAATCCAGCTGTTTTAATTCAGGAGAGTTTTCAAGAGACTCCTTTACAAGAAAATCGGAAAACTTCCTGAATGTTGCAGGATTGTTTATATATTCATAATATTTTTTTGATCTGTAGCTTCTGAAAAGCTCGCCCTCAAGAGATTCGTCCACCAGACTGGTTTTTTCTCTGAAGGGCCTGTCAAGAATTTTATTCAGATTCAAGACCTGAAGCCTGTGGCTGTTTGAGGCCTCAAAAAGATCCTTTGCAGCTGTTGCAACCGAACTTTTCCATCTGTAAACATCTGATTTGCCGGAATATCCTGCAACTTCTCTTTGTTCTGAAATTGAAAGATGCCTTTTGGTAAGATCTAGATTGTCTTTCCTTATTTTTTCTATGGTTTTTGCCTTTAATACATTGAAGTATGCTGTTGTTGCCTGGTTGATTATGTCGAGTTTTTTTGCTTCCTGAGCTTTTTTCTGAGCTTCAAGATAGTTTCTGTTAACTTCCTTTACTGAGCTTGACGGTTCCGAATAAAGAAGCTGTTCCAGTCTTACGGATGCTGCAGCCGTTCTTTCTGCCGCTGTTCCCATAGAATTTTCAGCTCTTTTTTTGTCTATTACAGTTTCTCCTGCATTGAGACTAAGGGAAGGGAAATATTCAGACTTTGAAAGTTTGTAGTCCTGATTTGAAATATCTGTTTCAAGGGTTGATATTTTTATATCAAGGTTATTAATGAGAGCCTGTCTGACAATATCTTCAAGACCAAGCATTTCCCGGGGGTCAAT
>JBFWJK010000237.1:0-3082 GCA_050253255.1 Desulfobacteraceae bacterium
TTACAAGATACGACAAAAAATACGTATATTTGAAGGTTGGTCAGTTTTATACGACATTAATGTCGGTATGTACGACAAAAATGACGTGAGAATTTATCTTAAATCCAGATCAATCATTTTACGCTCTAAAGTTCTTCTTGTTACCTTAAGAAATTCTGCAGTTTTTCCCCTGTGCCCATTGTTTTTATCAAGGGCTGATTTAATAATAATTTTTTCATAATGTTTAAGGCTTGATTTTAAATCTCCGCAATATTCAATCTCTTTATTTGAAGAATCTGCTTTTATTTTAGATCTGAACTTTTCTGAAAAACTTAATGCCTCGCTTCCAAGGGTAACAAATCTCTGCATTGTGTTTTTGAGTTCTCTTATATTTCCGGGCCAGTTGTGGTGCTGAAGAGCGTCTAAAACATCGGGAGTTAAGGGCGGAGGAGTTTTGCTTATTTCATTTAGAAAAGACTCACATAAAAAAGGAATGTCTTCCTTTCTGTTTCTTAAAGGCGGAAGATGAACAGGAATTACATGGATTCTGTAAAAAAAGTCTTCTCTTATAAGATTTTCCTCAACAAGTTCCTTCAAGTTTTTATTGGTTGCACCAATTATTCTTAAATCAGGTTTTATTATTTCAGTTGTTCCAAGGGGAGAAAATCCTCCTTCATCAATGGCTCTTAAAAGTTTTACCTGGAGTGCGGGGGGGATTTCACCAATTTCATCTAAAAAAAGAGTTCCCCTGTCAGATTCTTCAAGAAATCCATTTGTGGATTTTTCAGCACCTGTAAAAGCACCTTTTACATATCCGAAAAACTGGCTTTCCATTAAATTTTCAGGGATTGCTCCGCAGTTTACAGGAATGAATTTATGCTTTGCTCTTGAGCTGAGCTCATGAATTGTTTTAGCTGCAAGCTCTTTTCCTGTTCCTGATTCTCCGTAAATAATAACATTTGCATTGCTTGTTGCAGCCTTTAAAATTCTTTCATAAACATCCTGCATAGCTGCTGATTTTCCAATTATTCTTCCAAATCTGAATCTTTCCTTTATTGATGCCTTAAGTCTTATATTCTCCTTTGTAAGATTGGCCTTTAACAATCTGAGTCTTTCTTCCTCAAGCTTAATTTCATGGATGTCTGTTATTATGGAAAGCTGTTTTAAAACATTTCCTGAAGTGTCACAGATCGGGCTTGAAATAGACCTGTACCATCTCTGGTCTAAAAGTCCCTTGAATTCATATTTTGCACTTTCCCCCTTAAATACTTTTTTTAAAGGGCAAAAAGAGCAGGGCGAGTCATTGTTAAATATTGCTTTGTAACAGGTTTCGCCGATTATATCTTTTCCTGTTCTTTTAATAAGAGCATAATTTGCAAATTCAATTTTATAGTTTGGAAAGACTGTATAAATAAATCCTTTAACATGGTCAATTATGGCGCTTAATTCTTCTTCCCTTTCCTTGAGGGTTTTTTCGGCAAGTTTTTTTGAAGTGATATTTACAAATGTTGCAAGGCTTGTTTTTGTGCCTTTTATCATGTCAAGCTTTATGAAAATATGCTGGAGTCTTCCGTTTCCGTCTATCAGTCTGCATTCATATTCCTGAGGTGCAAGATCTTCGCTTATTCTTCTTAAATTGTGATATTTCTGCATCCTTGCAATATCGTCTTTGTGAATAAACTCAGGCCATTTTATATAACCTTCCTTCTTGTTTTCTCCAAAACCGAAAAGCTCCTTTGCCTTCTGGTTTGCCATGGAAATGGTCATATCCTCTTCAATAAGAATGGACGGTGCCATTGACTTCTCAAAAAGATAACGGAAAACCGCTTCACTTTCCTTAAGCCTTTTTATTTCAGATAAAAGACTTTTTGTGATTTTATCTTTGTTTTCTTCAGTCAAATTTAATTCCGTTTTCTTCCTTTACCATGCAGTAAAGTCTGAATGTTAAAACAAGCACAAGGGTTCCGATGACAGAAAAAACATAGTCGGTTAATATAAGTACAAAAGGGTTGAAAATATTTAAAATATTAAGATAATTTGCAAAAATAACATATGGAAGTGTTGCGATGAGAAAAATTACAACAAAAATTGTTGTTACTTCAAAAGTTGCACCTTTTGTAGCATTAAAGCTTTCCTTAAGCGCATCTACAGGTTCCATGTTTTCATAAATTATATAGTAGTTGTAAAGTGAAAGTCTTGCACCGATAATAAGTCCTGGAAGTATAAAAAAGAAAACTCCTAAAATGATAAGAAGTCCGTATAAAAGAACAGCAGTTATCATTTTCGGAAGATATGACAGGCCTGCTGAAAGTATTTTTTTTAAGTCAAAAGGCTCTTTGTTAAGGATCGAGGAAAACAGAACCGTCATTGCCGCGTTTGAAACTGCAATTATTATTATTCCAAGAATAACAATCAAAAAGTTAATATTATTCTGTTCATATTTAATGAATAAATTGTCAATAACAATTAACGGGAGTTCGGTAATGGCAACAATAACAGCAATTTCCCTTAAGTTTGCCTTAAAAAAATCAAATATTTGAAGAAGTATTTTGTTCAATTTATCAAGCCTTTCCAGATATGATTTTGATCATTTCCATAAGTTCGTTTTTAAATTCAATATATTGCTTCTCATTGAAAGTACCGTCTAGAGTCCATTCAAGTCCATAATAAATTCCAAGATAGTCATAATTGAAAATTTTATACTTTTCCCTTAAAAAATCTATTGCCTCGGGGCAGAAAAAAGCATTGCATATTGGACTTTTATGGGTTTTCAGTGCACATCCCTGCGGCGTGTGATATTCGCACGGGCTTGGTGTTTTTATATGCTCATAATCTGAAGGGGGACCATAAATTTTCTCCCTTTCTTTTTTTAAAATCTCATAAGATGAAATATCCAGGTCATATTTTTTGTAATATTTGTTTTTGCAGCATCCAACAGCAATGTCATTTATTTCAAGCTCTTTTTTTATGCAGTATGGAAAGCAGTAATTAAAGTTTTCACAGAAAATATTTAAAATTTTTTCAAGCTCAATATATCTTTCATATAAAACTTTTCCATTTTCCATATTTTATAATTCATTCCATTTTTTAATGTCCGGGTCAA
>JBFWJK010000238.1:0-3056 GCA_050253255.1 Desulfobacteraceae bacterium
ACTGGTATCTGCGCCATCTGCTGGAAAAACTTCCTGATGCACTTCATGAAGAAGATTATAAAGCTCTTCTTCCTCAATACATTGACAAAAATGTACTGCCGGATATAAATTCTATTTCATAAATTTTGGGATTTGAATAGATGGGGTTTATTGAGCGCTTACTAAATAACTGATTATTTATTAGTCGGTTAATACCGTAGATCTTAGTCAATTACACAGTTGGTTTGCCACGCATAACAATTAATTGTGCAGATCTGTATAATTAAAATAAATTTAAAATTCTAGCAATCCCAAAGCTTTTAAAGAAGCTATTTTCTAACCAGATAACATATGTTTTTAAAGATTATACATAAAACCTTATAAGTTATTATCAAAAGACACAAAACCACTGAAAAAATAATTGAGAAGAGTCTATAAATTAAAAAAACAGACCATCTGATATCTTAAGATAATTAAATATTTATAGGCAAAAGCAAGTTTATTTCTTAACTATACTTAAAATAAAAAACTATGTTCCCGGATATAAAACCCGGGAACATAAACTTATAAAGCCAATCTATCCCTTCAAAACATCAATCATAGTAAAGGCTTTTCCCCTGAAGTTTTCTTTTATTTTTGAGTTTAAAAATAAAACTGCGTCAATGGTTCCTTTGGAATAAATATCTCTTCCGTTTATATTGTGGGTAAACTCAAATTTTGCACTTTTGTCTTCTGAAACAAGGGTGTATGTGTGCCAGGCATGACCGTCAATATGCTCTTTTGGAATTTTCCATTCATTTTCCTGAACCTGTTTGTCTCTTTCTTTTTTAATGTCTTCAGTTTCAAAATCAAGTCCAAGCTTTTTGAAATATGTTACCATTGCCTTTGCGGTTCCGCTTGTGTCGGCTTTTGCTGACTGGTGGCTTTCTTTGATTTCAAGGCTGTATCCCTTGAAAAGATCAGGGAAATTATCTGCTGCAAATTCCATCATTGCCTGAAATCCTACAATCTGTTTTGCCATGTTTGGGGCAATTACAGCAGGGATTTCACTTTGTTCAACATCTTTTACAATCTTTTCCCTGTCTCCGCCGGTTGTTCCCATTACAAAAGGGATTTTGTGTCTTACATAAAAGGCAACATTTTCATTTACAGCACTTGGGTGGGTATAATCTATTGCAATTATGTTTTTGTATTTACTGATAATACCTTTTATTTCTTCATCCCTTGAATCAGGTTTCAAAAGTTTGATTTTTGTACCTTTGTAATCAAAAAAATCTTCCTTTACATCAGGGCCTGTAAGAGAGGCTTCAACAAGATTGAAAATATCTGGATTAATGTGGGCAAGAATGTTTTGGCAGACATTTCCGGGAAGTCCGTTTAGCATGAGATTGATTTTTTCCATTTTATAAACTCCTTGATATTTTTGATTCTGTTTCTTTAAGATACAAAATTTCTTTTTCAGGAATCGACCTTATAATATTATTTAAAGATTTCAAAGCCGCAGGAATGTAATTTTTAAAATATTGCTTGTTTTTTTTAAGAGATAAAAATGAAAAAGCTCCAAGAATATGAAGGTTTCTTGAAAGAGCACAATATTTATAGGTGGTTATAAAATCATTAATTGAATTTTTTTCAATTTTTAATTCTTTTAGAGCAAAATTTAACAGATTTTTCTGAGTATCTTCTTCAAGGTCAAGATACGGGTCTATTAAAAAAGAGGCAAGATCATATTGAAGAGGGCCTGTTCTTGCACCCTGAAAATCTATTATATATGCAGTGTCTTCCTTTATCATTATGTTTCTTGACTGAAAATCCCTGTGCATGAGACCTGAAAAAGGTTTTTCAACTGCTTTTGAAGATATGAAGTCAAAGGCATTTAAAAGTTTTTTTTCGTCATAACTTAAATTTATAAAATTATCTAAAAATTCGTTTTTAAAATAAAGACATTCGGTTAAAGACATTTTTTTGTCATAAGCAAATGTCTGGTAAGTCATGGAATTTTTAAAATCTTTTTTTCCCTCAATTGAAAATTTTAAAAGCTCCTTTATAACTTTTTTAAAGATTTTTTCTTTTTCATCTTCAGATATTTTTTTTATATAATCTTCAAGTCTTTCATCCCCAAGATCCTGTGTTAAAACAAGTCCTGAAAAATAATCATAAAAAATAATTTCCGGCACTTTGACTTTTTTTTCATAAAGATGGCGGCCTATTTCCACAAATGATTTTACCTGTGAATTTTGTATTTGTGCTGTTATTCCGTGATCTGAAAGAATAAGAGTTTTATTTTTGCCTTTTATTCTTGACCAGGTTCTGTCAGAGCCGTCTCCTTTAAGGTTTTCAAGCTCAAAAGTATTGAAATCATCAGTACAATCATTTTTTAGAAGAAGTTCAAGGCTTTTGTTTTTAAAGCTTTCAATTGTTCCAAGATCATCAAAAAAAGCTGAATCATCAGGAATAAAAGCATTTATTTGAAATCCGCTTTTTATCATTTTTTCATAGGCATTTTTACTTGACTGGTTTGCTTCAAAAAAAGTTCCAGCTTTGGGGTCTATTACCTGAATGCCTGTAAAAGTATAATTTTTGTCTGAAAAGTTTTTATCAAATTTTTTTACAAGACTGTTTTCAATTTCAACATTGTTGAATCTGTTTTTTAAAACACAAAGAGTTGCAGGATTTTTTGAATTAAGGTGAAAATCATAAACCTTTTTAAAATCAATATTTGTATATATATCTGAATTTACGACTAAAAATGGTTTGTCTTCCATGTGTTTCAAAACATTTGAAATACCGCCTCCTGTGTTTAAAATATCTGGTTCATGAATAACAGTTATTTTTGAATCAAACTTTTCAGACTCAATATATTTTTTTATCTGTGAACCAAGGTGATGGGTATTTATAAAAATTTCTGTAAATCCGCAAATTTCAAGGGAATTTATTATTCGTTTAATAAGCGGAGTCCCGCATAAGGGAAAAAGGGGTTTTGGAATTTCTTTTGTATATGGAAGAAGCCTTGTTCCAAAACCCGCCGCAAGAATGAATGCTTTCATTTAATCCTTAAAAATTTACCCGTTTATTAT
>JBFWJK010000239.1:0-3048 GCA_050253255.1 Desulfobacteraceae bacterium
CTGTGAAAGGCTTTTTTACTTCTCTGTGTTTAAGCTCCTTTGCCAGAAAAAGAAGCATTGAAACTGCAATCAGGTCATCTGCACAGCCCTGGCCCTTTATAACTGAACCGGTTTCTTCAAAATTTTCACAAAATCCTTTCCCTGCCACATCTGTGTGCGCATCAAAAATTATTGTTTCTTCTTTTTTACCTGGCTTTACAGGTATTATGATGTTGTCTGCGCTGTCGCGTATAAATTCAATTGAGTTTGAATCTAAGAAATTTTCAATAAGCTCAATTCTTTTTGATTCATCAAGGCTTTTCCCTGGGGTCAGGGCAAGTTTTTTTATAAAGGAAATTAAAAGTTTTTTGTCTAAATCCATAACACTCTATAATTTAAAATAAAAATCAGTTTAATCAGCTGATTTTATCTACAATAAAAATAATTTTTTTTCCATAGAAGATTCAATAAGGGGATGGTTGACAAAGAGATAATTCTGGTTATTTTCTGGATTAAATATATAGTTTATTTTTTTTAATATTGACTTGTTAAGTTATTGTATTATCCGTTTTTAACATCCTGTTATATTAGTATATATATAAAAAAATCTAAAAAAATTATTTGAAGAATATTGACATGTTTTTGGCTGTGATTACTTTTAGTTCAAAAAGGAAGTTAAGTGCTTAACAGTCTGTAATTTATGAGTATAGGTTTTTATATACACTTTTTTAAACTATAACAATAAGTAATTGTGGAGGTGATAATATGGCAATCGTAAGATGGGAACCTTTCAGAAATGTAGCAAGTCTTCAGGACAGAATAAACAGAATGTTTGATGATGTTTTCTCCAGAATGGATACCTCAGACATGGAAGAAGGCGCAATAGGAGCATGGAAGCCGGCGGCTGATATTTATGAAACAGAAGATGCTATTGTTATTGAAACAGAGCTTGCAGGGCTTAAAAAAGAAGATGTCAATGTGGAAGTAAATGACAATGTCCTTTCAATAAAAGGTGAAAGAAGTACTGAAACAGAAGAAAACAAGGACAACTATTACAGAAGGGAAAGATTTACAGGAAAATTCCACAGGGCATTCAGTCTTCCCATGGATGTTGATGTAGAAAAGATTTCTGCAAAATTCAAGGATGGTGTGCTTGTTCTGGAAATTCCAAAGCCTGAAGAGAAAAAACCCAAGAGAATAAACGTTTCTCTTGAAGAATAACCTGATACCGGCGGCCTTTAAAGCCGCCGGTACCGCTTATGTCTTTATCAAATCTAGCCTTTACAAATTATCAACTTAGTTGGATAATGCCTTTTTTTAAAAAGGCAGGTAGATTTTGCAAAACAACAGCGAATGGCAGAAAATTTTAACTGATCTTGTCAGTGCAGATGAAATCAATGACAGGTTTCATAAAAACTCCCATATTTCAAATGTCCACAAAGTTTATCCCTTTAAAATCAACAGATATTTTTTTTCCCTCATAAAAGAATATAAAGATCCTCTTTATGTTCAGTCCGTGCCTGATGAAAAAGAGCTTTTGGATGAAAAAGGGACAGAAGATCCGTTTCTTGAAGAAAATGTTTTGTCTCCCGTAAAAAATCTTATTCACAGATACGAAAACAGAGTTATTCTTCTTGTTACAAACAGGTGTGCGCTTTACTGCAGGCACTGCATGAGAAAAAGACGAGTGGGGCTTTGTGAAGAGAGTTTTTTTGATAATTTTGACGATATTTTAAGCTATCTTTCACTTCACGATGAAGTTGACGACATAATACTTTCAGGCGGAGATCCTCTGCTTGTTTCAGATGACAAAATCGAGTTCATACTTTCAGGTTTAAGAAAAGTAAAAAAAGATTCAATATTAAGGATACACACAAGAACTTTTTCAACCCTTCCCCAGAGAATTACGGAAAAACTATGCAGGATTATAAAAAAATACGATCCTGTATATATAAACACACATTTTAATCATCCCTCTGAAATAACTGAGCAGGCAAAAAAAGCGGCTTTTACTGCATCGGACTCAGGAATTCCGCTTGGGTGTCAGAGTGTTTTTTTAAAGGGCGTGAATGATGATTTCAAAACCCTCTCAAGTCTTTTTACAAATCTTTTGAAAATAAAAATCAGGCCTTATTATCTTCATCACCCTGATCCGATAAAAGGTGTTTCACATCTTCGTCCGGAAATTTACAAAGGCATTGAAATAATGAAAAAACTCAGGGGAAGAATAAGCGGTATGGCTATTCCTTATTATATGATAGATCTGCCGGAAGGCGGAGGGAAAATTCCCCTTCTTCCCGAATATATAAAGAAAACCGGAAAAGATTTTATCGAGGTTGAAAACTTTAAAGGGAAATTATACAAATATCCATTATAAAACATAAAAAGTCTGCGGAGAAAATTTATGCTGATCAAGCTTTCTAAAATGCAGGGAATCGGAAACGATTTTATTCTTGCCGACGACAGAAACTCATCCATTCTAAGAGAAACAGATTACAGTTCTCTTGCAAAAAAACTGTGCCACCGCAGATTCGGTCTTGGGGCAGACGGGCTTATTCTTGCAGTAAGTTCAAAAACACACGATATAGGTTTCCGGATATTTAATTCAGACGGAAGTGAGGCTGAAATGTGCGGAAACGGCATGAGATGCTTTGCCAGATATGTTTATGAAAAATCGATATTTCTTCAAAAAATTATAAATGTCGAAACAAAGGCCGGAAGTATTGTTCCTCTTCTTGATATAAACTTTGAAGGACGTGTTGAATCGGTAAAAGTTGATATGGGAGAGCCTGTCCTGGAAGCGGAGCTTATTCCCTGCACATTGAAAAAAGGTGAAATTGTTTCAGAAAAAATAAAGGTATGTGACATGGATCTTGAAATTACAGCCGTTTCAATGGGAAATCCCCATGCTGTGATTTTTATTGAAGATGATATTGAAGATTCTCTTTTTTTCAGACTGGGGCCGGCAATTGAAAACCATGAATTCTTTCCAAAAAAAACCAATGTTGAGTTTGTAAAAGTAATTTCTGAAAACGAAGTGTCTGTAAGGGTATGGGAAAGAGGCGCAGG
>JBFWJK010000240.1:0-2934 GCA_050253255.1 Desulfobacteraceae bacterium
TTAAACAATTTTTTATTTCTTTTTTTAAGTGCCTTGTCTGATTTTTCTTTTTCTCTTAAAGATCAATTCCTGAAGCTATTTGTTTTCCGTGCCTCAGGAACGAAGACGCTTATAGCCCTTTTACCTTTCCTTTGTCAAACACTTTTTTTGAAAAAATTTGAAAAAATTTCATCACTAAAAACAACACCCTGATTTATAAGAAAATCCATTCCTTCATTTATTTTAAAACCTACGTCATCCTCACTGTGAGAATCATCCCCGGGAACTATCCTGATCCCAAGATCAACAGCCTCCTCAAGAATCTCCCTGCAGGGATAAGGTTCTTTCATATTTTTAAGCAAAGCTCTCTGATTGTAGTCGATTATAATTCCGTAATCCTTTATGAGCTGAAGATTTCTCGATATCCTCTTTTTTATACCAGACTCCTTAATATGGTTTTCATAATCAGGGTCAAATATTCTTGCCAGATCAAAGTGGCCTGCGACCTGGGGTTTTATATTTAAAAGCATTTCATACTGAAGATCAAAATACTGATTGTAAAAATCAATAATACCGCCGCATGATTCAACAGTATCTGAATATGCACCTGGAGATGAGTCAAAGCAGAGATCATTTATGTGGTGAACCGAACCAACAATGTAGTCAGGCCTGAATTTTCTAACCAGAGCAGGAATATATTTCTCATATCCTGAATAAGTTTCCGTTTCAAACCCCTTAAATATTTTTATATGATTCCTGTATTTTTCCTTGAGTATTCCGCATTCAGCAATATAAGACTCAAATCTTGAAAAAATAACTTCAGCAGAAAGCCCGGACTCTTTCTCATCGTCATACCTCAGATGGTCCGCATAGGGAGGAATGTGTTCACAAATTCCAACATGTGTGAACCCAAGTTCTATATATTTTATTATCATTGCCTCAAGATCCCCTGAGGCATGATTACAGAACTTTCTGCTGTGCCCTCCGTGAAGAGACAAAAGCATAAAATTATTCCTCAGAATCTGCTATATCAAGAGGTTCAAGTTCAGATGCATTTTTAGGGAATTCATTGAAAGGAAACGGCTTTCTGTTAGATACAACAAGGATGTAGTCAATAACCTCCTTAAGATATACAGCAAAGTTTCCGGAAAATTTTCTGAGAGGTTTGATATAGCTTTTGGTAATCAAAAGAAAAATATACTGAAAAACAGCTATTACCCAGGCAATATTTGTTGCAATTCCCAAAATAGCAAGAAAAAGAACTGTGTATAAAAGTCTTACTGCTATGTTTTTTCTTGATACGAAGAATTCTTTAACTTTTGCCTTTTGATCCGAACTGCTGTTAACCTGATCTGTCATTTAACTTCTCCTTAAATAATTAATGATTTTAAAATTATGAATTACAGTCTGAACATTAAAAAACAACAGCAAAATAAAATTTTTATTCAAATCTGAACTCTGCAATAAAATTTGATTTTTCTGAAAATATAATATCTATATTTATTGTGTAAACAAAAATTTCTGATACTATTGCTTAAATAAATCAGCCAGAATTGTTAGTTTATCAGATTTGCCGCAATTTAAGTTTTCAAATACCGTCAATTTTTATTGTTTCATTCTTTACTGATTCATAAATTTTGCAAGAAAAAACAAACCTCTGAATTCCGGTATATTGAATTTAATTATATTATCAACTTTAAAAAATGAGGTAAATATGGGTAATTTTTTTTCCATGGACAACATTGAAGTAATGGTTCAAAAAATTCTTGTTCTTGGAACAGAATTTGGAATCAAGGCAATTTCTGCTCTGGTTATTTTCATAATAGGACGATGGGCTGCAAAGCTTGTGAAAAAAATCGTCAAAAAAGCCATGCTGAGAGCAAAAGTCGACCACACACTGATTTCTTTTACCACAAACCTTGCCTACATAGCTCTTATGGCATTTGTTGTAATTGCAGCATTGAGTCAGCTTGGTATCCAGACAACCTCCTTTGTTGCAATACTTGGTGCCGCAGGTCTTGCAATAGGACTTGCTCTTCAGGGCTCTCTGTCAAACTTTGCGGCAGGTGTAATTTTAATAATATTCCGTCCTTTTAAAGCCGGAGACTATATTGAAGGAGGAGGGGTTGCCGGCTCTGTAAAGGAAATTCAGATTTTTACAACAATTCTGACTTCCCCTGACAACAAGACAATAATTGTTCCCAACTCAAAACTTACCGGAGACAACATTGTAAACTATGCAACCCAGGGAACCAGAAGACTCGATATGGTATTTTCAATAGGCTATGACGATGATATTGACAAGGCAAAGGAAGTACTAAGCGAAATGGTAAAGGGAGATTCAAGACTTCTTACAGATCCTGCACCTAAAATTGCTGTTCTCGAACACGGTGATTCAAGCATAAATATTGTATGCAGACCATGGGTAAAAGCAGCTGACTACTGGGACGTATATTTCGACATGATGGAAAACGTAAAAAAAGCATTTGACAGGGAAGGCATTTCAATCCCATTCCCGCAGAGAGACATACATATAATAAACGGCGGAGCTTAGAATTATCAGGGTGCATCAGCCTGAACACCGGGCTGATGTATCTTTTCACATGATAAGAAATACCAAAACCCCCATCAGTTCAAAGCCAGAACTCCGGGTATCTTCTTGTCCTTGGGATATTGTTTACAAAAAGAGCAATCAGAAGAAGAATAAAAGCTCCCAGACCCACAGGAACTGCAGCATAAAAATAACCAAGGCTTTTAATGTTTTCTCCTCCTATAACAGCGATAAGTGCTGTAGCCCCTCCCGGCGGATGAAGGGTTTTTGTTATGTGCATCAAGGCTATGGCAAATGAAACAGCCGCTGCACCTGCAAGCCAGGGTGTCGAAACAAAAAGCTGCTGAAAAAACACGCCTGTGAGAGCTGAAAGAACATGACCTCCAAAAACGTTTCTCGGCTGT
>JBFWJK010000241.1:0-2952 GCA_050253255.1 Desulfobacteraceae bacterium
TGCATTGTTGAGTTGCTTAACAGAAGAGATTTATACTTGTTTTCCATTTTTACTGATCAACCCTTACCATTTTGCCGTCTTTATAAACAGTTTTTGCCATTTTCTTCTTTGCAGCCGGCTCCGGCTGGGGTGATCGAGCAGGCTTTATAGCGGCTGCCGGTTTAGAAAAATTTGAATTTTTATTTGCAGAGATGCTTTTTTTAAGAGGTTTTTTTATTTTTTTGGGAACAATTATTTCCCTGGTCTTTTTTACAGACTCCTTCAGCGGAGGAGGGGGTGGAGGCAGAATAAGCCATTCTTCCGGAGGATACTCGCAATGGAATTTTGTTTCGGTAAACTCTTCTATTGCAGGAATATAGAATGAATCCTCCTGGCAGGCAAAGCTTATCGATTTTCCTTTTTTCCCGGCTCTTCCTGTTCTTCCTATCCTGTGGACATAGTTTTCTGCTTTATTGGGCATATTGTAGTTTATTACATGGGTTACATTGTCAATATGGAGCCCGCGTGCGGCTACATCTGTAGCTATGAGAATATGGGACCGCCCTTTCTGGAAATCCTCAAGAGCCTTAAGTCTTTTGTTCTGTGCAACATCTCCTGTCAGAAGCCTGCAGTTTACCCTGTATTTTCTTAGTTTGTCGTAAATTTCCTTGGCAACATATTTCTGGTTTGTAAAAATTATTGTGTTTTTTGCTTTTTTCTTTTTTATGAAATTTAAAAGGAGAGGGAATTTTTCTTCGCTTGTTGCAAGATAAGTTTTCTGTTCGATATTTTCAGATGTTATATGTTCTGGATCGATTCTTATTTCTTTGGGATTTTGAGTCCAGTTCAGGGCAAACCTTGTAACTTTTTCAGGAAGTGTTGCACTGAAAAACAGGGTCTGTCTTTTTCCCTTTGGAGGAATTTTAGACTCTATTCTTCTTACATCAGGCATAAAACCCATATCAAGCATTCTGTCGGCTTCATCAATTACAAAAACTTCAGTTCTGGAAAGGTTTATAAGCCTTTCTTCCATAAAACCGAGAAGCCTTCCGGGAGTTGCAATTATTATCTGCGGATTTTCTTTTAACATCTGTCTTTGCTTGTTCATGTCGTCCCCGCCGTAGATGCAAACAGACTTTAAATCTGTATAGACTCCTATTTTTAGGGCTTCATTGTAAATCTGAACTACAAGTTCTCTTGTGGGAGCCAGGATAAGTGCTCTTGGCAGAGTGTGATCTGCTCTGGATTTTAACAGTCCGGAAAAAAGGATGGTAAGATAGGCTGCTGTTTTACCTGTACCTGTCTGTGCCTGTCCTATTATGTCTCTTTTTTTGATTCCTTTGGGGAGTGCTTTTTTCTGAATGGGGGTGAGACCTTTAAAATTTAAGTCATAAAGAGCTCTTTTTAGCTGGGGCTGAATTTCAAGTTTTCCTACAGGATCTTTAAAAAAAAGATATAAATTTTTTCTTAAGCTTTCCAAAAATAATTTCATTTTACCTAACCAATTCTAAAATCTGTTTAAATTCTTTGTTTTCGCATGTTCCAAGCAGTTCAAACAAGGCCGACTCGCATGATGTGATGACAGCCTTTTCCTGAACCATTCTTTTTATGCCTGTATCAAGGTCTGATTTTTTTCGTGATGATATGCAGTCACACACAAGTTGAACATCAATCCCTTTTTGTATGAGGTCTCTTGCAGACTGCATCACGCAGACATGGGCTTCTATTCCGCAGATAAAAATATTTTTTATATTCATCGATTCAAGACAGTGGAAAAATTTTTCATGGCCTTTGACTCCAAAGGTCATTTTTTCAAATTTTTCCTGCATAAATCCAAGATTTTTTATTTCGCTGATGGTGTTTCCAAGGCCTTTTGGATTCTGTTCAAAAAAAAGAGCAGGGATTTTTAATATTTCAAATCCTTTTATGAGTTTTATGAGGTTTTTTTTCAGTTCTTCTTTTTCATGCATTGAATTGAAGAGTTTTTCCTGCACATCTATTACAAGAAGAGCAGTGTCTGTTTTTAGTCTGTTTTTATCTTTCATGGCGGCAGATTATACCAAACTCCTTTATAAGTCCAACAAGAAGATTCCACCCTTTATCGATTGAATCTTTTTTTATGTATTCGTTTTCAGTATGAAAATTTCCGCAGTCGCATATTCCCGTGCAAAAGGACGGCCAGTTTCTGCTTAAAGTCGCATTGATATTGGTGCTCATCGGCTTTATTTCCGGGTTCAGGCCGTTTTTTTCGAACACAGGGATTATTTTTTTCATTATTTCTTCTTTTTTCACAGGGAGTGCGCCGGGTCTGGAACCTGCATCCTTGATTTTTATCGATATATCTTTTGCCTCAATCTTTTTTATAATTTCCAAGGTGATTTTTTCAGCTTTTTCAAGTACTTCCTCAGACTGGGATCTGAATTCAAAAAAACAGGAACAGTAATCGGCAATAAGGTTTACTGAAGACCCTCCTTCAATTCTGCCTGCATTGAATGTAGGGGAATCTTCATGAAATTTTTCCCTGATGCTGTTTTTCAGAGAGCTTATGAAAAAGCACATGAGTTCTACTGAATTGGGGCTTCCGTAATCCTCAAAACTGTGTCCTCCCTTTGTGAAAATTTCACACTGGAATCTTTTAGATCCAAGTCCTGAAAAGGAAAGTGTGCTGAATGAAAGATCAAGCGACACAAAAAGTTCGGGAACGGCGTTGAAGCCGGAAGTGAATTCTTTTATACCCCTGAGGTTTCCATGGCCTTCTTCGCCAGATGTCAGAAGAACTGTGAAAGGCTTTTTTACTTCTCTGTGTTTAAGCTCCTTTGCCAGAAAAAGAAGCATTGAAACTGCAATCAGGTCATCTGCACAGCCCTGGCCCTTTATAACTGAACCGGTTTCTTCAAAATTTTTACAAAAGCCTTTCCCTGCCACATCTGTGTGCGCATCAAAAATTATTGTTTCTTCTTTTTTACCTGGCTT
>JBFWJK010000242.1:0-2951 GCA_050253255.1 Desulfobacteraceae bacterium
GGTTATTTTTCTGAAACCTTCAGCCTCACACTGACTGCAGAAAAAACCTTCTGATTTATAAATACCCTCCAGGGAAGTGATTTTTTCAGGATGGATTTCACAAAGAGTCTCAATTGTAAAATTATTTTTTTCTGGATAAATTACAAGTTCCTGGTCTTTAAATTCAAATTCTTTTTTCAAAGCCGGCCTTGAGTCGATCAGAATACTTTTGGTATCGAGTTCCTCACCTTTAAGTACGAGCGGACAAATGCCCTTATCTTCATTCTTAAGCTTTACATCAAGCCTTGATCTTACAATTGTTTTATCCTCAAAAAAATCTATCCACAAATCAACTCTTGAAATTTCGTAGTCAAAAGGTCTGTAGTCTTCCAGATAAATTCTTTTATATTCAGTCAAAATAGGTCTCCTTGTATTTTTTATATCCAGGTAAAGAATACCTTTTAAAAAAAAATCTGCAATTATTTTCTGTTTTAAGAGGAGCTGCAGAATTTTTTTTCTTATCCAGACACGCAGTATTAAAACACAGGATTTAACCAGGCAAGTTCTCCTCTTGATATAACCCCTCATTAATGTTAGAAATAATTTTTTTTAAATTTCAGCAGGGATTTAAGATATGCAGAAAATCAACAACACTGAAAATGACAGAATTATCGAAATAAGTCTTTCCGGTGCAAAATATAAATTCAAGGCAGAAGAAAAGGTAAAAAACCCAAAGCAGGTTGAAGAAATGATTTTAAGAGAACTTCATGATGCTTTCAAAAACATTCCAAAAGCATCTGTTTCTTCAAACTCAATGCCTGCCCTTATACTTTCAGGATTGAGCATTTCCAAAAAATATATTGAAGCCAGAAAAAAATATAAAAACATTATAAATTCTGCGGCAGAAAAACTTGATTCCATGGAAAAAGCTATTGATTCCGCAATTGAAAAAACAATATACAAAGACAAAAAAGACCCTGTCATCAGGACCCAGAATAAATCTGAAAATAATTACAGGATGCCTGAAATTCAAAAAGAAGAAAACAAACATCCGATTGAAATAAAAGAATCTGCAATTGAGAATCAAAGCCTGAAGGAGCCTTCTCTGGAGGAAAAAAAAATCACTGAAAAGACTCCTGTAAAATCTGAAAAAGAAGTACCAAAACCTGACGTTTTAACATCTAAAAAAACATATACCGCAAAACCTGAAACAGTATTTTTAATTCCTCCTTCACGGGAAACAGAAGATATAGACACAAGATTTTTAAAAGAACAGGCAAGAAAACTAGAAAAAAAACTGGAAGATTTTTCCATTAGAGGAGAAGTTAAGGAGATTGCTCCGGGTCCGGTAATTACAACATTTGAATATAAACCTGCACCTGGAATAAAAATAAGTAAAATTGTCAACCTTGAAAATGATATTGCACTCGCCCTGAGTGCTTTAAGTGTCAGAATTGTAGCCCCAATTCCCGGTAAAAATGTTATTGGAATAGAAGTCCCCAACAAAAAAAGGGAAATAGTCAGAATAAGGGAAATCATTGAGTCTGAAATTTTTGAGAACTTTAAACACGGTCTCCCTTTATGTCTTGGAAAAGATATAGACGGGAACCCGTTTGTGTCAGATCTTTCAAAAATGCCCCATCTTTTAATTGCAGGTGCCACTGGAACAGGAAAAAGTGTATGTCTGAACTCAATGATAACAAGTCTGTTGTACAAATGCTCTCCTGAAGATGTGAAGCTTTTGATGATAGACCCCAAAAGAATTGAGCTATCGCTTTACAATGATATCCCTCACCTTATCACACCTGTTGTGACAGATATGAAAAAGGCAACGAATGCACTGAACTGGGCCGTAAAGGAAATGGAACAAAGATATGATCTTCTTGCAATGGAAAAAGTAAGAAACATAGATCAGTACAATGCCGTATCTGAGGAAAAGCTTCCATACATTGTAATAATAATTGACGAGCTTGCCGATTTGATGATGGTTTCTTCAAGAGATGTCGAAACAGCCCTTGCACGACTTGCCCAGATGGCAAGGGCCTCCGGAATTCACCTTATCCTTGCAACTCAGAGACCTTCAGTCGATGTACTTACAGGAGTTATAAAAGCAAACTTTCCAACAAGAATCTCATTTCAGGTTTCCTCCAAGACAGATTCAAGAACAATTCTTGATACAAACGGAGCTGAGGCTCTTCTTGGAAACGGAGATATGATTTTTCTTCCGCCAGGCACCTCAAAGATTAAAAGACTTCACGGTGCATATATTTCTGAAAAGGAAGTTACAGATGTAATTGATTTTCTAAAAAGCCAGATGGAACCGGAATATATTGATGATGTTACTGAAGCTTTTGAAACAGAAAATGAATCTTATTCTGATGAGGATTATGACCCTTTATATGACAAGGCTGTCCAGTTTGTCACAAGCACCAGACAGGCTTCAATTTCAGCTGTTCAAAGGCATTTGAGAATAGGATTCAACAGAGCGGCAAGAATAATTGAATATATGGAAAAAGACAGTATTGTTGGCCCGGCCCAGGGATCCAAACCAAGAGAAGTAATTGCCGGAAGCTTTGACGGTATTTGATTATTATGGAAAAAAATTTACTTAAGCTGTTCAAAAAAAAACTCCCTTTTCAAAAAAAAGATCAAACTGTTTCTCAGGAAACACAATCTTTTAAAGCTTCTCATTCCTTGTTATCAAAGAAACCTCCGGTTCTTTCCGACAGGGAATGGGAGATTTTCAACGAAAAGCCTGAAATCCCTTCTGCTGAAAAAAATAAAGAAAAAAAAGAGATTTTTCACACAGAAAAGATTGTTAAATCAGACCATAACAAAAATACCGGAGTGAAAAAAATTTCCACCAACAAAAATAAAATTCCTGTTCTTGACACAGATAATGATCTTGAAAAAATATTTAATGATCCCGTCTACCAAAAAAAAGGAAAAACAAAAATAAAGTCCGCACCTCC
>JBFWJK010000243.1:0-2950 GCA_050253255.1 Desulfobacteraceae bacterium
GAAAGCCGCTGATATTTATCTCTCATCACAAAAGGATCAGGAAGCGGAAGATGTGCTTAACGAAGTGATTAAGATCAAGCCTGATACTCAGAATGCTTACAACTCTCTGGGGGTTTTATACAGAAAAAAGAATGAAAATGAAAAGGCTTTGTCTTTTTACAAAAAAGCTCTTAAAATTCAGCCTGACGGAGCACATGTATATTACAATATTGCAAAGCTTTATCTTCATATGAAAGATTTTGAAAATGCAAAACTTCATATAAGAAAGGCTGTTGAATTAAATCCCGGTTATGATGATCTTGCTATTATTCTGAAAAAACTTGAAAAAAGCTAAACTTCACTGTTTTTTATCTTCGAAGTAGTCAATTGAGAAGTTGAGAAATTTCATTACCGTATTAATTTCATCCTCGGAAAAATTATTCTCAAAAATTTTGTTGAACTCCTTTATAAAGGGTTTGATCTTTTCGGCAGTATTCTCCCCTTTTTCTGTCAGATATATGATGGACGCTCTTTTGTCTGTTTTTGACTTTTTCTTTATTATTAAATCGTTTTTTTCCAGCCTTTCAACAAGTGTAGTTACTGCAGAATTGTTCATGTCAAGCCCTTTCCCGAGATCTTTTAAAAAGGAATGGGGGTTTCTTTCCAGAAAAAGAATTGCAGCGGCCTGAACTGAAGTGATCTGAAAATTATCAATCAGCCTGATGTTTATGTATTTGTTTATTCTGTGTCTTGCTCTGTTTAAAATAAAAAAAAGCCTTTTATCCATATTCCCTTATTTTCCATAATTAAATTTAATATTTAAATATTTTGGCCTCATCCCTGTGTCAACCAAATAATTTGCAGGATTTATTTTTTTCTGATAGTTCGGTTAACTTAAATTTATAATCATATATTAACGGGGGAGAGAAATGGAAAGTCATTCTTTATCAGCGGCTACCTGGCTTGTATTGGCTATACCCATGCCTTTGACTGTGGTTTTATCGGTGATCAATCTTTTGGTCAGAAAAAAGGAGGGGAAATAGAATGAGTCTAGGTATCAGTTTTGCTTTTGTTGTTTACCTTTTTATAATGATGTCCATTGGTATTTATTTTTATTTTAAAACAAATGATCTTTCAGACTATATTCTCGGTGGAAGAAGCCTTGGGCCGGGAGTTGCAGCTCTTTCTGCAGGTGCTTCAGATATGAGCGGATGGCTTCTTTTGGGCCTTCCCGGTGCTTTGTATGCCGGAGGGATGAACAGTGTCTGGATTGCAATCGGTCTTACAATAGGTGCTTTTTTAAACTGGCAGTTTGTTGCAGGAAGACTCCGGATTTATACTGAAAAAGCCGGTAATTCAATAACAATACCAGATTATCTTGAAAACAGATTTGAAGACAGCTCAAGGGTTTTAAGGGTTATTTCAGCTTTTGTTATTTTAATTTTTTTCACAATTTATGTTTCTTCCGGTCTTGTCGGGGGAGCAATTCTATTTGAAAGAACATTCGGCCTTCAGTATCAGACTGCTTTATGGATCGGTGCTGTTGTGATAGTCGGCTATACTTTTCTGGGCGGATTCATGGCTGTTACACTTACAGATTTTATTCAGGGTATACTTATGTTTTGTGCTCTTATCATTGTACCTGTCATTGCAATAAATCTTACAGGCGGGTGGGACAAGATGCTTTCAGCTGTTCATTCAGTAAATCCTGAGCATCTGGATGTCTTTACAGGGATGACTGGTGTAGGTATTATTTCCTTAATGGCCTGGGGGCTTGGATATTTTGGACAGCCGCATATTCTGACAAGATTCATGGCTCTTAAAAATCCTAAAGATGCACCTAAAGCTCAGGTTGTTGGGATGTCATGGATGGTTATAGGGCTTTTTGGGGCAATGTTTACCGGTTTTGCAGGAATCGGATTTATTGAGACCCCTCTTGATAACCCTGAAACTGTATTTATTGTCCTTACCGAGACAATTTTCAACCCGTGGGTAGCAGGGGTTCTTCTTGCGGCGATTTTATCTGCTATAATGTCGACAATAGACTCGCAGCTTCTGGTCTGTTCTTCGGCCGTTGCAGAGGATTTTTACAGAAGCATTCTTAAAAAAGAAGCCTCTCAGAAAGAGCTTGTATGGATAGGAAGGGTTGCCGTTCTTATTCTGGCGCTTATTGCAACAGCTTTTGCGGCCAACCCTGAAAGCAGGGTTCTTGATCTTGTTTCCTATGCATGGGGAGGATTTGGAGCTGCATTCGGGCCTGTTATCATTTTGTCTCTTTTCTGGAGGAAAATGACGAGAAACGGTGCTCTGGCCGGTATGATAACAGGAGCAGTTACAGTTATTGTATGGAAGAATCTGAGCGGAGGTATTTTTGATGTTTATGAGATTCTTCCCGGTTTTATTTTCTGTGCAGCTGCAGTTGTTGCCGGAAGTCTTTTAGGGCAGGGCCCGAGCGATTCAATGAATGATGTGTTCGATGAAGTATAATTTAAATACCGTATTGGCCGGGAGTTCAGTTTCAGTGTAAATTCATGGATCTGAGAATTAATGGATAGTATTTAAAGCGGGCAAAAAGCCCGCTTTTTTATTTAAGAAACTGATTCATTGTTTTTATGAAGTTTATTCTAAGACTGCTGTCCTTAATTTCTTCTGATAGAAACCTTATTATAGAAGCAGCCTGATTTTTTGGAATTTTTTCAGGGTTAACGTCAAATTCAGAAAAGGCATCTTCGACCAGATATTCAGCAAGAGGTCCTATTGCCTTGGCCAGATTTTTTTTGAGTTCGCCTGTAAAGTCCTTGCCAAGTAAGCTGCCGTTTTTTGAAGCCTGGGCTATAAGATCATTTTCAATGAGTTCCTTATGGGCGCCGGTAATCTGCTCACTGGTCAGGGAAGTTGTTCTTTTAATTTCTTCAACAGATTTTTTTTGTTGTATAAGATATAAGATTTCAAGAGAAATTCCGCTTAATGT
>JBFWJK010000244.1:0-2882 GCA_050253255.1 Desulfobacteraceae bacterium
CCGATCTTAATTAACCTTTGAAATAAAGTTTAATATTGATTTAGACTGTTTTATATTTTAAACCAGTAAATTCTTAAATTAACCGGAGAAACAAAATGATTGAAAAAACACTTGGAATGATAAAACCGGATGCAGTTGAAAAAAATGCTGCAGGACAGATAATTTCAATGATCGAAAGTAAAAATATAAAAATCAGGGCTATTAAGATGACAAGGCTTACAAAAAAATCAGCCGAAGAATTTTATCTGATTCACAAAGGAAAGCCTTTTTTTGACCAGTTAATCGAATTCATGACTTCAGGCCCTGTTATTCCAATGGTTCTTGAAGGAGAAAATGTAATTTCAGAATACAGAAAACTCATGGGCGCAACCGATTTTACCAAGGCAGAGGAAGGAACCATCAGAAAAAAATTCGGAACAGCAATGGAAAAAAATGCTGTACACGGCTCTGATTCTCCTGAAAATGCTGAAAAGGAAATTTCATTTTTTTTCTCTACTCATGAGGAGCTCAGCATATTTTAAATGGATTACCAGAAGGCTTTTGAAAATATATCAATTGTACTTGTAAGACCCAAATACTCAACCAATATCGGCTCAAGTGCAAGAGCTATGAAAAACATGGGTCTTACAAATCTCATAGTTGTAAATCCGGTTGACTATGACCAAGAAAAAGCAAAAAAACTTTCAACTCACGCTGCACAGGACGTTCTTGACAATGCGGTCTTTTCAGATAATCTCGATGATGCACTGAAGGATTTCAGTTTCTGCATCGGAACAACTGCAAGAATTGGAAAACAGAGAAGCCTTATCATGTCATCCCCTGAACAGGCTGCAGAAAACATCTTAAGCCTTGTGCAAAATAACAAGATAGCAATTCTTTTCGGGCCTGAGGATAAAGGTCTTGAAAACATTGAACTCAAAAGATGCCATCAGCTTGTAACAATTGACACAGAAGAGTTTTCCTCACTCAACCTTTCCCAGGCCGTTATGATTATTTCCTATGAAATTGCAAAAGCCATGAAAGAGCCTCCCGAATTTCACATACCTGTTCTTGCAAACAGATTTCAGCTTGATTCAATGTATGAACATCTCAAGGAAATCCTCATAAAAATAGATTTTATTCATCCTGAAAACCCTGATCACTGGCTGGATAATTTCAGAACATTTTTTTCCAGGCAGGACATGAGGGCAAAGGATGTGAATATTTTAAGGGGAGTATTAAGACAGATTGACTGGTACGGAAATCATATGTTCGAACTTGGGAGAAATTCTGCAAAAAATCAGTAAATTTCCCATCTTCCGCTGTCATAGTACTTGAAAAGAACCGGATGATTTTTTGAATTGGTATCAATTTTGTTCTGATCAATTCCTTCAAAAACATCTTTACCGAAAAAAAGCATGGTTCTAATTATTTCATCAGTAAGAAAATCTGTGGGTATTTCTTCAATACTTATTTTATCATACTTTTTTCTAAGCATTTCTTCTGAAAACACCTCACTTTTTACACCAATTATAAATCCCCAGTCCCCCATGGTCGGAACATTCTGATGAAAACCTATTGAAGCAAAACCCGATTTTTCTATTGTCTTTTTTATTGAAATAAAGACTTTAGGAGTAAAATAAGGGCTTGACGCCTGAGTTACAAAAGCTCCACCCTTTGAAAGATGTTTTTTCACAAGCCTGTAAAAATGTTCGCTGTAAAGATGCATAAGATCCATTGAGTCAGGATCAGGAAAATCAAGAATAATTACATCATAAATTTCTCCTGAATTTTCGAGAAAATAAGCTGCATCACTGTTATGAACTGTTACAGCAGGATTATTCAGACTCCCTTTGTTTACCGAAGTAAGAACAGGATGATTTTTTGCAAGATCTGTCATGTCAGGATCAAGATCCACAAGATCGATTTTTTCAACATTTCTATATTTTAAAATCTCTCTAACGGCAAGACCGTCTCCTCCTCCCATAACAAGAACCTTTTCACAAGGATACGCAATATTCATGACCGGATGGACCAGAGGTTCATGATAACGCTTCTCGTCATAGGTGGAAAACTGCTGCTGGCCGTTAAGATAAAGCCACACCTTATCCTTCCATCTTGTCATTACTATTTTCTGATATTTTGTCTGCTTTTCATAAATTATTGTATCTTTATATTTTGTCTGTTCACTGAAAATTATTACAGGTTTTGCAAACAAAAAAATAAGAGTCAGGATCAAAAGACAAAACGAACCTGCAAAAACTACAGTTTTTTTAAATCTGATAAGCGGAAAGTAACTTGCAATAAGCATAATCGCCACAAAAAAATTTATTGAGCCGAGAATAGCAGGTGTATAGGTAAGCCCGAAATACGGAAGCGCAACAAATACAAAAAAAAGCCCGCCAAGCAGTGCTCCGTAGTAATCCTTTTCCATTATTGAGGAAATATTAATTCTTAAATCAGTGTAATTATGATTTATTCTTGTTACCAGAGGAATTTCCATCCCTATAAGCAGACCAATAAACATTGAGTGGAGATAAATCATAACTGCTGTCGATGCAGGAGTAAAATAAGCTGATACCGAATATGAAACAACAGCTGACAATGCACAGAGAACAGAAAGAGTAAATTCCGCAAAAAGAAAAAAGTCAAAAAGACTGTCTTTGAAATACCTGCTGATCCTGCTGCCCATTCCCATTGCAAAAAGCATGAGGCTCATTACCATTGTCCACTGGAAAACAGAATTACCAAGAATATACGTGGCAAGAGTGGATAAAACATATTCGGCTACAATTCCGGCGCATCCTGTGATGAAAATTGCAGCCTGTAAAAAGACTGGATTCATATACACCAGTTCACAGCAAGTGCAGCGGCAATATATGAGAATCCTTCAATGTAGGCGG
>JBFWJK010000245.1:0-2866 GCA_050253255.1 Desulfobacteraceae bacterium
GCCGACAAAATCTTCTAAACTCGTACCTGTAATTTTTACAAGTGTGTCATTTGCCTTTAAAATCTTTCCGCTGGAATCAAGAAGTCCTATGAGCTGCGAGCTGTGGTCAAAAATTGCCCTTAATTTACTTTCGCTTTCCTGCAGTTCACAATCAATTTTATACCGTTCCAGTGCATATCCAAGCTGAGATCCTGCTTCCATCAAAGTTTCTTCAAGTTTTTGATCTCTTTTCTTGAAATTTTTTGAATAAAACTCAAAAACCGCTTCTGTCCCGCCGTTCAGAAGAACCGGAAAACCCAGTGCTGATAAAAGATTATGCTCTTTTAAAAATTTTGACCTGACAAACCTTTTTTCTTTATAAATATCTTCAACCCAGAATGTCTTGCCGGTTTCCATTACAATTCCGGGAAGTCCATAGGATTTTGTGAATCTGGTCTCCATTGTCACATCAACAAAATTTCTGAAAGATTTTAAATTTTCTGAATACCAGGTTCTTGAAGGCACAAGAATATTTTTATCTGTTTCATCTCTTACATATATATGCCCGATGTCAAAGCCTGAATAATTGCAGACAAGTTCAAGAACCTTTTCAAAGGCATTGTGCGGATTTTTGCTTAGATTTCCAGCTATTGCAGTTTCCTTTATCAGTCTTGCCCTTTTTATTCCTTCAGTAACGGCATGATTTGCATCTTCAAGAAGTTTTGTTCTTTCAGCTACTCTCTGCTCAAGAGTTTCATTTAATTTCAGTACCTCTTTTTCATACTGTTTTCTTTCGGTTATATCTATTGAAGAAAAAATTACTCCGGAGGTATTACCGTTTTTATCTTTTTTTGGAGAAACTGAAATGTATGCATAAAAAACTTCTCCTGTTTTTTTCTGAAGCTCTGACTCGATTAAAAAAGAACCTTTTAAACTCAGATCATTAATTATACTCTCAGCAAAAAAATCTTTTTTCCATGGTGGACAAAGTAATGAAATATGTTTTCCTGCCGCCTCAGAGCCTGAATATCCGAAAAGATTTTCCGATCCTTTGTTCCAGTAATTTATCAGCCCTTCCGAATCTGCAGAAATAACTGATTCCATAACCTGATCAAGAAGCTGGGACTGTTCAAAAATCTTTTTTTCAGCTGTTTTCTTTTCAGTAATATCTTCTCCTGAGCTCAATACTGCTTCAAAATTTCCGTTTTCGTCATATACAATTGAGTTGGACCATGAAATTATTCTTGTCTGCCCGTTTTTTGTTAAAATTTTACCTTCTGCACTTTCAAAAGACTTGATATTCCCCTTGATTATATTTGAAAAAATATTTCTGACCGATTCTCTGTCGTTTTCAGGAATAAAGTTTTCAATCCAGTCCAACCCCAGTGTCTCGGAATAATCATATCCAGTTATATCGCACCATTTTTTATTGATCTTCATTATTTTACCGTCTTTATCAAATGCACCAATTATTGTTCCGGCAAGATCAAGATACTTTTCGGAATTTTTTTTCTGTCTTCTTATTTCTGCTTCTGCTTCAACCTGTTTTGTGATTATTTCAGTAAACATTATAATGCCGCCGATTGATCCGAAGCTGTCATACCAAGGGTGAATCTCCCATTTTATCCAGTCAACCGAACCGTCACTTCTTACAAAAAAATCCTTTTCATTCTTCTCAATATTTCCTTCAAGGCAGCTTCTATGAATTTCGAGCCAGTCTTCCTTTTTAAGAATTTCCGGAAAAATTTCATAATGTGACCTGCCGATTATATCAGCACTTTCAATTTCATAATCCCCATACCATCTGTCGCTTGCAGCCAAATAATTCATTTTCCGGTCAAACATTGCAACAGCTGCAGGCGTATGTCTTACAAAGATTTCAAGCTGGTTTCTGCTTGCATTGAGTTCATCTCTGTATTTTTTTATTTCTGTAATATCTCTTCCTTCCGCTATAAGGACATCGACCTTTCCATCATCATCAAAAACAGGTTTTATGGAGAAATCTATAAAAGCCTTTTTCCCGAAATGGCTTTTGATTTCAGTTTCATATCTTACAAAATCACCTGAAGAAGCCTTTAAAAGAGAATCTTTAAGTTTTATTTCATTAAATTTCTTATCAACCCACCAGTTTGCTTCCCAGATTTTAATTCCTTTTACTGCATTAATTTCCATACCCGCAAAATCAAGTGCTGTTCTGTTAACCTCAATTACTGTGCCTTCGCATGAAACAAGAGCAGTGTAGCTAAAGGTTTTATCAAAAATTGCCTTGAATTTGTTTTCCCATAAACGGCTGTTCATTTAAGCTCCAGGAGTTTTTGATTTTGAATTATGAAGATATTAAAAAAAAGAAATAAAACCTGATAAATTTTTTAATCTGCAATACAGCATATTTTAATCGACTGATTTATCTTATTTTTTTAACAAAATACTTAAGATAAGTAAAAAAGATAGATTAAAAATATTATTTCTCAATTCTCATTGACTCATAACTATATATCGTTATATTATGTAGAGCTTTATGAATGTTCTATTACAATTTGGGGGCGATCTGGTTTCGACGGGGCTGATAGAAACAAAGATGGCATGCCGGGCCCGCAGCCCGTATAATGCGGATATAAACATAATCGCAGACGATTATAACTACGCTGTAGCAGCATAAGCTACCGTCCTCCCGGGGTAAGATTGCGTCTCCGGGTCTGGGCGTCGACACTAGCGATCTCGTCTTTTTATCCTGTCCGTGGATAAAAAGATTAAATTTAGCGGACTGGCAGTCAAAAACTTCTGTCTGTAAAAGGTTTTGGCTGCAAGATTAAATCTACAGACTAAGCATGTAGAAGTCTTTGTGGAACTTCCCCGGACCCGGGTTCGATTCCCGGCGCCTCCACCA
>JBFWJK010000246.1:0-2737 GCA_050253255.1 Desulfobacteraceae bacterium
ATCTATGAAAACCTGCTTTCCTGAGCCAGATTTCAAGAGTTTTTATGCTGGGAACAAAATATACATTATTCATTTCAGCATATCTTTTTTCAGGGATAAGGGCAATCGGTTCTTCATCTAAAATAATAAGATTTTCCAGAACAATTTCGCCTTTTTTCTTCATGATTTTTCTTATTTTTAAAAGCATGTCCACAGGTGATTTCCTATGATACAAAACACCCATGAGAAAAATCAGATCATAAAAATTTTCCATTTCAGGAAGATCATTGAACGCTGCAGGAATAGTTGAAATGTTTTTCAGGCCGATATATCTGTTTACAGCCTGAAACTGGAAATAATAGGGAATAAAAGGCTCCAGGCCGAGTCCGAATCGGATATTTTCACCTGCAGCCCTGAACAGATAATAACCATTGCTCGAGCCGATATCGAGGACAACTTTATTGCGAAAGTCAATTTTATCTGCAAATCTGTTCCATTTTAAGCTGGAATTCCACTCCGAATCTATTGTAACTCCGAAAATATTGAAAGGACCCTTTCTCCATGGAATGAAATTCTTCAAACACTTTTCAAGTTCCTTTTTTTCATTCAAAGAAAGTTCAATTTCAGAAAAGCACCCTACTTTACTGTTATTGAGTTCAATAATATCAGGCTGTAAATCAGGAAGCATTTCATAATATGACTTAAAATCACAGATTAATTTATTTGTGTTGGAGCTGAAAAGCTTCTGCTTTTTTAAAATCAGTTTCTCAAGAGAAAAAGCCAGACTGTCAACTCCTGATTTTGATGCATTTTCAAGCAAATTATCCATTTTAAATATCTTTTCCTGCAATAAAAGAGGTGAACTGAAACCATTTCAAATAAACATCAACATATGAAAAACCTGCACTTTTAAGCCTTTTTATGTGTTCAATGGCAGTTTCAGGGACAAGTACATTGTCAAGAGCTTCACGCTTTCTGCTTATTTCAAGCTCTGAATATCCGTTTTTCTTTTTAAAATCGTAATAGATTTCTGTTTCATTTTTTAGAAATTTTTCATTTTCATTGAAAACTTTTTCAGTAAGAAGAAAAATTCCTCCGGGTTTCAATCCTTTGTAAATTTTGTCAATTAGATCGTTTCTTGCCGATTTTTCTATGAACTGAAGTGTAAGATTCATTACAACAACAGATGCATTTTCTATTTTTATTTTTTCAGCACTGTCATGTATAAGTTTTATTCTTGAACTGTTTGTTCTTGAACCAAGTCTTTTTGAAAAAATGTCGATCATCGGTTTTGAGTTATCAAGAGCTTTCATGGAAAATTCCTTTTCCTTCATTTTGTCCAGAAAAGTAATTCCGAAATTGCCGTTTGAACATCCGAGATCGTAAATTAAAGTATTTTCCTGATAAAACCTTTTTGCAAGCTCGCACTGAAGATTTATTGACTCATTGTATAAAGGTACTGATCTTTTGACCATATCATCAAAGCACACTGCTATTGTTTCATTGAATTCAAAAGGATTTGGCCAGTTTTTTTCAGTTGAAAACACTTTATCTTTCATTTTAATTCTTTCTGTTTTTACAATTATAAGCTGAAAATAGTTTATCAGCCTCAAATACCTTAAAGGCATTTAAGGTTAAACAATGTTTGAGGATTTATCAAAAAAAATATAAAATGAAAATTATTGTTATTTGTTTGTAACCTTTTTTTTCTTTCAGATTCATATTTAAAGATTTGCACCGCTGATCCATAAGTTTATTTTTGCAAAAAATTATTTTAGATTCAAACCAACTTATCAAGGGGGAAAAGTTTATGGGGAAAAGTTTATTTCTTTATTTTTTTCTGGGCATGTTTTTTTTCAGCCCTGCAGTCTTTGCATCTGTAAATGAATCAAGTGAAAAACCGGGTTCCGACTACAGAAGCTGGACTACCGCCGATCACAGCAAAATCCCTCTTCTGCAGCAGGATTTTGAAACTCCTGAAGAGGTTACAAAAGCTTGTATTTTCTGTCATACCGATGCTTCAAAACAGCTTCACAACACAATTCACTGGACCTGGGAATGCGGGGCAGACAAAACAGGAAAAATGGGTAAAGGCGGAATAACCCTCAACAATTTCTGAATGAACATAGCAAGCAACGAGGCTCGTTGCACTTCATGTCATGCAGGTTACGGATGGAAAGATAATAATTTTGATTTTACAAGCGAAGAAAAGGTTGACTGTCTGGTCTGCCACGATCAGAGTCTTGAATACAAAAAATATCCAACTGATGCTGGATATCCTCCATCAGAAGATAAATACTTTGACGGGAAGCTTTTCAAAAAAACAGATCTTAATAAAACAGCTCAGAGCGTAGGTCTTCCAGGAAGACATAACTGCGGCTCATGCCACTTTTACGGTGGAGGCGGCGACGGAGTCAAGCATGGAGATCTGGACAGCTCTCTGATTGATCCCTCTTATGAACTTGATGTCCATATGTCAAAGGACGGAGGAAATTTTTCATGTGCAAGATGCCATACAACAGTTGAGCATAAAATTGCAGGAAGATGTTATAAAACACCTGCTTTTACTGACAGAAAATCTGTTCTTGACTCAGATATGGTAAAGCGTATTTCATGTGTATCCTGCCATACTGAAACACCTCACAAAGAAGTCAAAAAGCTTAATGACCATACAGACAGGGTCTCCTGCCAGGCATGTCATATACCTGCTTTTGCAAGACAAAATCCCACGAAAATGTACTGGGACTGGTCAAGTGCC
>JBFWJK010000247.1:0-2655 GCA_050253255.1 Desulfobacteraceae bacterium
AGGCATCAGAAGAAGCTGATCTGTTTTTGTTCGTTGTCGATCTTCTCAATAAGGATAAAGACAATGACATGTTTGTTGAAAGACTCAAAACAATTGATAAAAAAGTACTTCTTCTTCTTAATAAAGCTGATGAAGTAAAGGTTAAGGAATATATTCTCAATTCTATTGCATTGTGGAAGGATAAGCTCGATTTTGAAGATATTATACCAATATCAGCTTCAAAGGGCGATAATACTGAAATAATTATACCTGCAATAGAGCAGAGGCTCCCTTTTTCTCCTCCTTTTTATCCTGAGGATTTTCTGACTGATATGCCTCTCAGGTTTTTTGTTTCTGAAATAATAAGAGAAAAAGTCTTTAATCTGACCCACCATGAAATTCCTTATTCTGCTGCAGTGACAATTGATAAATTCAAGGAGTCTTCCAGGCAGATTGAGATTTTTGCAAATATTAATGTTGAAAGAGATTCGCAAAAAGGGATTGTTATAGGTAAAAAAGGTTCGATGCTTAAAGAGATAGGAACTCAGGCAAGGCTAGAAATTGAGGATTTTACTGAAAAAAAGGTAATGCTTCACCTTTTTGTAAGAGTGCATAAAAACTGGACCAAAAAACCCGGAGTTTTCAAAGAGTACGGTATAGAGTAAATGTTTGTGGAAGAAAAGGAAATAAAAAGAGAAAAGGCAAAAGCCAGAGAGCTTCGAAACAGTCAGTGGTGGAAGAGAAAATTATCAAAGGGAATCTGCCATTATTGCGGCCGTTTTTTTTCTCCGGACGAACTTACAATGGACCATTGTGTTCCTTTGTCCCGTGGAGGTAAAAGTACTAAAGGCAATCTTGTGTGTTCATGCAAGGAATGCAACAACAATAAAAAAAACCTTCTTCCTATGGAATGGGCTGAGTATATTTCCAGGCTGACTGGCGAAAGAGACTGAAGCTTAAAAAGGCAGAAACTTTATTTTCTGCCTTTATTGCTTCCAATGAGAAAAATTTAATACTTTATTGTCTTAATTTTTTAGCTTTTGCCTTTTTAATTTCCTGGCAGAGTCTGTGTATGGTCTGCGCATGCCACCTTCCTCTTCCTGAAAAAGTGGGGAAATTGTTTTCTGTGAGATAAAGTGCAATTTCATCATAGGTTGAATTTTTATCTCTTAAGCTCTGTATAAGATTAAGTATATAGGTTCTGCTTGTTTTCTTTATCTGGTCAGCTTCCTCAGCGCTCATCATCAGGTTGCCTTCGTCAAGAATTTCAGCTTCTCTTGGAACAGTTTCCTGAGGAGGAGGCGGAGGAACTTCTTCAAGCCTTTCCATAAAAGCAGTAAACATATCCGCTATATGTTCAAGGGCTTCAGCCTGTCTTTCCTGAGCATCGGTGTTTCTTTCCAGTACAAGAATCTGATCCTGAAGAGCTGTCTGTACTTCTTCTATTGACTGCTTTAGTGAAGTTATAGCTTCTTCCTTTATCCCTGAAGGTTTCGGCGCTCTTAATCTTCTGTCGTTACCGCTTCTTCTTTCAGGGTGATGGTTTCCTATATTTCCGTCTATGTTTTTATAGTTTTTGTTGTTTCTTCTGCGATCATTGCTTGTCGCCCTTAAATGTTGAAGGAATTCATTCATAAACTTAAGTCCTTACTCCCTTTTAGGGTTTTTTAGGTATTATTTAATTAATAAATAATCATTGTTAAATAAAAATCAATATAAAAAAATCACGTAAGATGTATATTTTAATTTTTTACCCGACCCTAATAAAAAATATTCATCCTGATATGGGCGTAATTTATTGAATTAAAATCTTGATGTCAAACAAAATTTAAAATTACATCAGATATTAAATAGTTAATGCTTACAATTTGTCAGAATGGCTTTACCTTGTATATTGCTGTATATGCTAATATTGTTATATAAATCTGTTGAGATTTTTTTACCCTCTGGTTTACTGGATTTTTAAATTTAATAATATTTTTTAAAGAAATGGAGTTTAAGTATTGAGATTTTGATTGGACTCAAAATTGTCCGGAATTGTTTCGCGGTAATAAGATGTTTAGTTTTTTAATTGCTTCTCAGGGGATGTAACATTCAGTTTAAGTGAAGATATTGACTTTGGTCTTAAATAAAAATCCGGTTTCAATATTTAAAAACCGGATTTTTACTCATGAAGATCTGGTTATTTTATCTGCTAAATGGAAGAACAATAATCCTGCTAACTGGATTTTTTGCAAGCCCTTCAGATTTATTGGGATTTGCAATAATCAGTTCATTTTTTCCATCCATATCGATGTCGCAAAGCTGGAAGTCAGAAATCCAGCCCTGAAAGCTTCTCGATTTGAAAACTTCTTCAAATGAAATTTTGTCCCATTCAAGACCTGCAACATAACCTTCTTTGAAGAATCTGAGTCTTTGAAGAATCCTGCTTCCTCCGTCTTTATTCTTAATTGTAAGAAGCATTGTTTTTCTGTCTTTTGTCTGAACACTGATTAGTCGAGTGGGGAAAAAATATCTTGAATCTATTTCATCTCTTCCCTCTTTTTCGTAATCTGCAAAGGTTACAGATCCACCGAACACGCTGTCAGTTTCGTATAGTTTCTTTAAATCCTCAGAAAAAAACTGAAGAGAGCCGTTTTCCTTCAGAAAAGCCCATTCCCTTGAATCAGGTTTTGT
>JBFWJK010000248.1:0-2640 GCA_050253255.1 Desulfobacteraceae bacterium
TATTGATATCTGTTGATTTTTTTTTGCAGCTCGTGAAATTATTTTCTTAACCTGAATCTAAATCTTTTTGTTCCAGTTTATTCCGGGTTTGTTTTTGATTTTTGAATAAAAAAAATCATTATAATCATCAATCAGAAATTCAATCCTTATATTTTTATGAAAAATCATTTCAAAATCAAGCAGGTCCAGTTTCTTTATCTCTTCTCGGGCTTTTTCCTTGAGTCTTTTTTCAGTATTTATGAGAGCTGTTATTTGACCGTAGAGCCCCTGATTATACATAGGTTCAATAATCAGTAAAATTCCTTGTTTTTTAAGTACTCTGAGGGCTTCTTCGAGTGCATGCGCCTGCATGGATTCATCTATATGATGCAAAGACTGACAGAATAAAACCATATCAAATGACTTATCCTTAAAACAAAGTTTTTGTCCTGATCCTGCCGCAAAAAAAAGATTTTGGGTCTGAAGCTTCGGGAATTCTTCAGCTTTTTGAATATAAGGTTCAATACCGACTGCAAGGCTTGAGTTGCGTGCAATGTTTTCGGTAAGACGGCCGTTTCCGCATCCGATGTCAAGAATAGAAAAAGGGTGTTTTTTTATTTGAGAAAGAATGATTTTGTTGATTGCTTTATCCGGGTCTTTTATCATTTTCTGTTTTCCTCATTTATTCTCTTTCTTTTTTGACCAGAACGGAATGGAATTCAAGCATAAAATATCGAAAGACGGTTACCTGGAAAGAAATTTTTTACAAATCAGTGGTGAAAATGGTCTCTGAAGCATGTTTAACGGATTTTAAACGAATGAGTAATCATAGTCTAAAACTCTTCATATATAGGTCGTGTAAATCAATTTTTAATTTATTTACATTAATTTATCTAAGGAGAAAAAGATGAAGAGTTTTAAAGGGGTTGTTGCTGCTCTGCTTTGTTTTGCGGCATTTTCGGGTCAGGCTTTGGCGGGAACAATTAATCATGATTTAAAAATATCAGGAGAATATGAGCTTTATTATATTTACGATGACACAACAATGACAGATGAAGAAGATAATGAAAAATCGTATCTTGAACATGAATTTGATTTGAAATTCAAGCTTGATATTGGTGAAAATGTAACAATGGGCGGTAAAATGGAGTACGCTGATTCAACCCTTGGTGAAGATGACCATGCACTTGGAAAAGATAATAAAATTGATGTTGAAACAGCATATATAAAGGCAAAATTTGCTCCTCTAACATTTACCGGTGGTAAATTCAGTTATGCCTTTCCTTCTGTTTTTGACGGTTCTCCAATTCTTGATGATGAAGGAACCGGCGTTGATTTTGACTTTGGTCCTGTATCTGCAGGTATGCTGAGAGCTGATGATTTCGGCGAAAAAACAGAAGATAAAAATGATATTTTTTATATCAAAGGCAGATTCGACAGCGGTTCAATGAAAATAAACCCTTATATTGCATATCAGACTCAGGGTGAAAAAGGTGAAGTTGATGGTTATGACGGAGATGACGCTGCATACAGTTCATTCTGGATTGGAACATCATTTGAAATGGAAGCAGGATCTCTTAATTTTCTTGCCGATCTTGTTTACGGTTCAAGGAGCTATTCTGACAAAGCTCTTGAGTCAATGGACGAGTCAGGGCTGTTTCTTGATGCAGCAGTTGAAATGAAAATGGACTCCATGACTCCTACAGCATTTCTTATTTACTCCACAGGTAACGATGACGACAATAAAGAACATGAAACAATTCCTGTGATTTCTTCTGATTATGAGCCTTTAAATATTTTCGGCAATGGCGACAGACAGTCTGAAATAGATCTTATTGGAGGTCTGGCAGGTATAGGGCTTGGAGTAAAAAAACTTGGTTTTGTTCCAAATCTTACCCATGACATAATCTTTTTCTATGCCATTGGAACAAATGATGAAAAAAGCGGAGAATATTTTACAGATAAAGACAGTGCAATGGAACTCGACTTCAATTCAGTTTACAAGCTTATGGATAATTTTAAAATTCATGCAAAGCTTGGATTTTCTTCGGTGGATCTGGATGAAAAGGTTCATGGTGATGTTGATGATGAAGCAGGGCTTTACTGTGAATTCGGGCTTGAATTTGATTTCTGATTTAAAAAAAGTGGTGCCTGAAATAAGTTTTACCGGGGCAGCTAAGCCCCGGTTATATTTTCAGCTTAAATGCACCGATAAAATATCACTTCTTGCATTAACATTTTGAATTGTGACTGTAATATTGTCTCCGGGCTTTAAATTCATGCCTGATGTGGCAGGAAGTTTTGATTCCATCATGAAATTTAAAAGCACAATTGAATAATTGTTGAATTTCTTGTCTGAAATTACAAGAGCAGGTTCTTTCTGGCCTCTTTTTTCTTCAAGATATTTTAAAATCCAGTATCTTTTTCTCTGGAACTGAACCCTTCCAATACTTGACATTGTATTGTCAAGCCTTGCAGTGATTTCATCAAGTTCTTCTGTAGTATACGGCGTTTCAAGCCCAAAGGCTGATTTAATCTGTCTTTGGCAGACAAGGTCAAAATATTTTCTTACTGGAGAAGTACAGGTAAGATACGAGTTAACTCCAAGTCCGCAGTGTGGTTCAGGTGTTGTGGAAATAATAACCCGGCTCATTTCCTTTC
>JBFWJK010000249.1:0-2515 GCA_050253255.1 Desulfobacteraceae bacterium
TATGACGAATAAAAATTCAGGTATATAAGTTAAGTATCTTAAAAAGCCGGCAAACTGCCGGTTTTTTATTTTGGAGAGCACAAATGAATCAGATTGAAAAATTATTGCTCGGGGCTCATTTTTCAATTTCAGGAGGGCTTCATAAGGCTTTTGACCCGGCAGACAGATACGGATGCAGGGCAATGCAGATTTTTACCCAGAACGCGAACACATGGAAAACAAGGAAAATAACTGAAGATGAAAAAGAGCTTTTTATTAAAAGATGGCAGTCTTCCTGTGTCGAAAAAGCAGTTTCTCATGCAGGATATCTTATAAATCTGGCAGGAAGTGATTTTGAAAAAAGGAAAAAATCTTTTGAAGCCCTTAAAAAGGAAATTGAAAGGGCGGAATATCTGGGGATTGAACTGGTGGTTCTCCATCCTGGTTCACATATGAAGACTTCTGTCAGTGAAGGGATAAAAAGAGTATATGATGCAGTGAATAAAATATTTGATGAAAGTTGTTCCGGAAGAACAAAAATTCTCTTTGAAACAATGGCAGGCCAGGGAGATTGTATCGGATCAGAAATTTCTCACCTGGAAGACATAATTAACGGAGTGGAAAGAAAGGAAAGAATCGGAGTATGCATAGACACATGCCATGTTTTTGCATCAGGGAGTGATATAAGTTCTGAAAAGGGATGGAATCAGTTTCTTGAAAGTATGATATCTGCTGCAGGGCTTGATAAAATTTTATGCTTTCATTTAAATGACAGTAAAAAAGACTGCGGTACAAAAGTAGACAGGCACGGGCATATAGGTGAGGGAAAAATCGGTTTAAAGCCTTTTGAGCTTATTTTAAATGATAAAAGGTTTGATGATATTCCAAAGATAATTGAACTTCAGGATGAAGAAAACGGCAAAGACATGAATGCTGCCAATTTTTCAAGGCTTGCCTCTCTTGCAGGACAAGCCTCATGAAATTTTTTTAAAAATCCGGTGTCCGGGAAATTGTAAACTTTTCACCTGTTTTTGAAATTTTGCATGCAGCTGTAAAAGGATCGTGTTCAAAAACCATTATCCAGTTTTCTTTTGCAGCTTTTTCAAGAAGCCTTGTTTTTTCATGCATCGACTTTTCAGCGTGGTTGTCGTAAGCCATAAGCCATTTGGGTGAAATATGTGCTGATGTCGGAAATATGTCTGCACAATAAAAAACAGGGTTTTTATTGTCCAAAATCAAAGGATGCTGCTGGAAAGCTGTATGTCCGTTTGTTATTTCTAAGTAGATGTTTTTTAAGGAAGATTCTTCATTTCCCTTTGTAAAGACAATTTTTTTATTTTCAAGCAAAGGTAAAAAATTTTGTTTTATAAAACTTGCACTGTCACGGGAATTTTCTGACAAAGCCTGCTCCCACTGGTTTTTCTGGATATAATATTTTGCATTTTCAAAAGCAGGAATTGTTTTATTGTTTTTTATAATTGTTGAACCTCCGCAATGATCAAAATGAAGATGGGTAATAATTACATCAGTTATTTCCTCAGGTTTTACTCCAAAGGGCTTTAGTGCAATTTCTGGTGTTTTTACATTTTTTATCTTAAATCTTTTTTTAAAGCTTTCATCTTCTTTTTCTCCTGTACCAAGGTCTATGAGAATTTTTCTGCCGTGTCCCCTTAAAAAAAGTCCTCTTGCTTTCATGGGAATCATATTGTCTTTATCTGAAGGGATTTTTTTTTCCCATAAAGGTTTTGGAACAACCCCAAACATTGCTCCGCCGTCAAGTCTGAAATCACCCCATTCAATTGTGTTTATTTCATATCCGCCTGAAATCAAAATTTTCCTCCATGCATTTGTTTAACCTGTTATAATAAATTATTATGGAAATGATTATAGTCAATGGTTAAGTTTTAAATGGAGGAGATATGAAAAAAATTTTTATTTTATTTTTGGTTTTTGGATTATTTATGTGTTCCAAATGTTTTTCCTATGAAGGAACTCCGCGTGAGCAGACTGATAAGTTTTTCAATGATATTATGACTGGGTCTGTAAGTGAATCTATAGATAAGCTTTATTCCTCAAATCCAACTATGGCAGACAAGCCAAAAGAGCTGTTTGATATGAAAGAGCAGGCTGCTCTTTTAACCAGATTTTATGGGAAACCCCTTGGATATGAGTATGTTTCAGTGGAAAATAAAACAGATTCTGTTGTAAAAGTAACAGCTGTATTTAAATATGAATTTCATCCTGTTATCTGGGAGTTTTATTTTTATAAGCCATTAAAAAAATGGATGATAAGCCATGGTTATCGGTGTTTGTCAAGCTAGTTGTCCAGTTTTTATTTAAAAAAATTAAAAAATATTTAATTTATTTTTTTAAGTATTCAGTAACAAATTTGAAAAATAAATTAACATGAAGATCTTTTTAAAAAATATATTTTTTATGTAATCCCTTCCTCTTTCCTGTGGCCATGGCCACAGGAAAGAGGAAGGGATTACATTTCAGATTTAATTAAGCTGCCTTTTTCATTTTAATGTCTTTA